>NZ_JAMXXZ010000013.1:0-72871 GCF_024129285.1 Acinetobacter sp. S4397-1 | reverse complement strand
AAATCACTGGGGGTGACGTCCACGACAGTCAAGTTGCAAAACAACTGATTGATACTGTAGACGAGGCAACTTATCTTATTGCTGATAAGGGATATGATGCTGGGCAGATTAGAATATATGCCCAGAATAAGGATATGATTCCCATTATTCCAATGAGATCAAATAGTAAGAGGTCGAATAAGGAGTTTGATAAATATCTATATCAATTAAGACATTTAGTTGAAAATGCATTTGCGAGATTAAAACATTTCCGTGCTATTGCTACCCGATTTGATAAGCTTGCACGAAATTATCAGTCTATGATTTACATTGCTTGCATGTTTATTTGGTGTAAAGCCAAATGAGGACACGCCCTAGCTAAAATGTCGATTAATTCACAAAAAAACAGTACACTTAAGCTTTAAAATACACTTGTTATTAAATGGTTTAATCTTTACATGCAGCAGACTAAACGGTTTCCCATAGGAGCGCATCTTATGGTTAAACATTTCGGTTATACTCATCACGGGATTTATGCCGGGCGTGGTCGTGTGATCCACTATTCGGGATTTGCGCATTTATTTAAAAAACACCCCATTGAAATAACTTCTATTGAAAAATTCAGCCACGGCAAGCCGATTCAAATCCAGTATTATAAATCAGCTAAATATACAGGCCGTAAAGCAGTCCGCCGAATGCGTTCCAGAATGCATGAAAACAACTACCACCTGATTATCAATAATTGCGAACACTTATGTACCTGGGCCATTACTGGCGTGGAAAGCAGCCCACAGGTCATTCGCATGATGAACCGCCTCACCACCATCGGTTATATCAGCTCCATGGTGAGCTTTATGAACAGCATGTTCCTGACCCTTACCACCACCAGCTTCGCGCTTGCGTTCTATATTAAAAAGAAACTCCATGACAAGGCCAAAATGCGTGTGCAGCAATATCGTGACTTACAGGAGCAGATCAAGAGCAAACGCCCGGATCTGGGCAATCTGAAACATCGCTAAGGCTTGGCGTTAAAATATAAAGTGAATATTTTCCGCATCAAGCTGGCTCAATACAATCCTGATTAAATGACAGCAAGGCATTTACCTCTGACCGATCACTCAATCCAAAAGAATCACTTGAATCAGACCCGCATTTTCTTAGGTTAAATAGACTTTCTTAGACTGAATCGCCTCAGGTAGGGCCTGTCCTAATGAGCTTAATGTTTCGCGCTCAACCAGCCTGACTATCGAATCCAAAGGCAGGTCATTATCCTGAAGCCCGAAAGGCTCTTCCAGTTCAGAACTCAGCTCATCCAGCCCCAAGAACAGATAAGCAATCAATGCGACTAGAATTGGCGTCCACAGGCCCAGACTGGCTTCCAGACTAAATGGCAAGATGAAGCAGAAAGAATAGACAGCCCGGTGCAACAACACCGAATAGGAAAATGGCAGCGGTGTCGACAGAATACGGTCACATCCTGCCTGAACATTGCCTAAGGCCACTGTATGCTGGTTCAGACTATTATAAATGATATCCGTGATCTTGCCCTGCCGATATTGCTGAACTAAATCTTTCTGGATCTGCTCCAGAACCCATTGCGAAGCATTCATATGGGTTAGTAACTGTTCAAATGAATTAGACTCAAAATGTGTACTGGACTGATAATGCTGAATACTTTGCTGCTGCTGCCTTAAGCGGTCACGCAGAAGATGGGTAAATAACATCATCCGATATAATAAAACTTCACGTGTCTGATCATCTAAGACATAACTATCACGGCATAAATGGCGGGTTGTGGCAATTAAGGCGCCCCATAACTTGCGCCCTTCCCACCAGCGGTCGTAACTGGCATTATTTCTAAAGCTTAAAAATATCGACAGAATGACCCCGAAAATAGTAAAGCCAATGGCCGGGACTGCCGGTAAGGTGAGAAAGTGTGCCTGACGCAGATAGACCAATGTACCTGATAGAAAAACCACCAGAACCAAAGCCGGCAGAACTTTAGGCAAAATCGTGCCATGCCATGCAAATAACAAACCAAAGCTATTACTTTTATCACGAACAATCATTGAGTCTTTCCTGCTGCATCGAAAAAGCCCAACCGGAGTTGGGCTTTTTAAAAAGTTTAGAGCAAATTATTTGCCAGGCTTAAAGCTGTCTCTCAAGTCCAGAATACGGTTAAATACCGGTTTTTCGCTTGAGTGATCATATTGATCTGCTACAAAATAGCCTTCACGTTCAAACTGGAAGCGATCTTCCGGCTTTGCCTGTGCCAGTGCTGGTTCAATCACAGCCTGAACCACTTTTAATGAATCAGGATTTAAATTTTCCAAGAAGTCATCACCGACATCTGGATCAGCGACACTAAACAGACGGTCATAAATACGCACTTCTGCAGGAACACCTTTAGTCGCCGATACCCAGTGAATCACCCCTTTCACCTTACGGCCTTCAGGATTTTTACCCAGAGTTTCCGGGTCAATTGAACATTTCAGCTCGACCACTTTACCGCTATCATCTTTAATGACTTCATCACACTTGATCACATACGCATGGCGTAAACGCACTTCACCACCCGGGATCAGGCGTTTAAAGCCTTTTGGCGGCTCTTCTTCAAAGTCCTTACGGTCAATGTAGATTTCTGCAGTCAAAGGAATGACACGCTCACCCATATCCACGTTCGGATGACGGGAATGGGTCAAATCCATATCCGCTGGCAGATTGGTTAAAGTCACTTTTAGTGGATTCAGTACCGCCATACCACGCGCAGCCGTATTTTCCAAAGACTGGCGGATGCAGTACTCAAGCATTGCCACATCGACAATACTGCCATCAATCTTAGACACACCCACACGCTTACAGAAATCACGCAGGCCTTCAGGCGTGAAACCGCGACGGCGCATACCCACCACCGTTGGCATACGAGGGTCATCCCAGCCATTCACATGACCGCCCTCAACCAGCTTACGCAGCTTACGTTTAGACGTAATCGTATAGTCGACATTCAAACGGCTGGATTCGTACTGATGCGGTACAGATGGAGACTTAACTTTTTCTACCACCCAGTCATAGAACGGACGGTGATCCTGGAACTCCAGAGTACACAGTGAATGGGTAATGCCTTCAATCGCATCTGATAATGGATGCGCATAATCATACATTGGATAAATTTTCCATTTATCGCCTGTCTGATGATGCGCTGAATGTAAAATACGATACAGGATTGGGTCACGCATATGCACGTTTGGAGAGGCCATATCAATTTTGGCACGCAGTACTGCCTGACCTTCTGCATATTCACCATTGCGCATTTTTTCAAAACGTTCCAGGTTTTCTGCCACACTGGCGTCACGGTATGGCGAGTTTTTGCCAGGCTCAACAAAATTACCGCGGTTTAAGCGGATTTCTTCAGGTGTTTGCAGATCCACATATGCATCACCCTGTTCAATTAACTGAATGGCCCAGGTATAAAGCTGTTCAAAATAGCTCGATGCATAGCGAGGCTCGCCCTCCCACTGGAAACCCAGCCATTTTACGTCATTGGCAATCCCGTCTACATATTCCTGCTCTTCTGCATCCGGGTTGGTGTCATCAAAACGCAGATTACATACACCATTAAATTCTTGTGCAATACCGAAGTTCAAGCAAATCGCTTTCACATGACCAATATGCAGATAGCCATTTGGCTCAGGTGGAAAACGTGTCACTACCTGTTGGGTACGGCCGGCTTCCAGGTCATCTGTGATAATCTGGCGCACAAAATCCAAGCCCGGCTGTTGTTCCTGCTGCGCTGAATCGACTGCATTCTTGTTTTGGGTCGGGTTCTCGGGCAGAGATGCAACAACATCATTTGGCTTCATGATCAATCATTCACTTCTAAAATTAAAAAAGGATTAATGAAATCCAGTAGCACACTCAGTCTGCCTGTATTCATTAGATAAGTATTCCTTAGTTTAACTAGAGGTGGGTAATCTCTCAACTGTTAACTCTTGTATTTGATTTCAAAGCGGGCATTTTCAAAGTTAAAGCGGAGTTTAGCCAAGTTAATACTTAGGGCGTATGGTTTTTTATATGCCCTTCTGAATATTATTTATGCCAAACCTGTGATTGTAAGCAAAACTGGCCTTGATCACTTCAACAGAATGACTTGACAAAGCAAAGCCTAAATAAAATACGATTTAGATGTTTTAACAAAGAAAATAAGGTTTTTGCTTGCCTTGTCGTTTAGAGTTTGCTTATGCTTCTCACATTGAAATAAAACATGGCATCTGTCCATGATTAGGAGATTACCCAATGAGTTTTCCTCAAGTCGAATTAAACACCAATAAAGGTCGTATTGTTCTTGAATTAAACGCTGAAAAAGCACCTAAAACAGTGGCAAACTTCTTGCAATATGTACGTGACGGTTTTTATGATGGCGTAATTTTCCACCGTGTTATTGATGGTTTTATGATCCAGGGCGGTGGCATGGATGAAAACTTCAAAGAAAAAGCAACACGTGATGCGATTGAAAATGAAGCGGATAACGGTTTGAGCAATGAGGAAGGTACGATTGCAATGGCTCGTACTCAAGCACCTCACTCTGCTTCAGCTCAGTTCTTCATTAACGTGAAAAACAACTCTTTCCTGAACCACACTGGCAAGACTGCTCAGGGTTGGGGTTATGCCGTATTTGGTAAAGTTGTTGAAGGCATGGATGTTGTGAACGATATTAAAGGCGTTCGCACGGGTAACCGCGGCTACCACGCTGACGTTCCTTTAGAAAATGTTGTAATCGAATCTGCAAAAATCATTTCCGAATAAAAAACAGTCCTCTCCGTTCTTTATGAGTTTTAAAGCATCGCTTTAAAACAGTATAAGAGAAAATCCCTCAAACTGATGAAGGATTTAGAGAGGATTAAAAGGAAAAGATTCGTGACCTATCTGTTTATCTCGGATTTACATTTGTCACCTGATCACCCTCGACTTGTTCGGGGGTTTTTAGATTTATTGACGGCCTATGAGAACCAACAGACTCAACTCTATATTCTGGGAGACTGGTTCAATGCCTGGATTGGCGATGACTATACTGCACCATGGCTAGATGAAATAGTCGACCGATTAAAACAATTTACAGCCGCAGGTAATCAGATCTTTTTTCTGGCTGGAAATCGTGATTTTGTATTAGGCCAGAACTTCCTGCATCAGTTTTCCGGACAGCTCTTGGCCGATGTTCACAACCTTGAGATTGGTAGCATCCGCTATCGGATTGAACATGGCGATGCCCTGTGTACGGATGATATTAGCTATCAGCGTTTTCGTAAAGTCATCCGCAATCCGCTGCTCTTAGCTTTACTCAGGAAAACTCCGCTCAGCTTTAGAATGAAACTGGCCCATGGCTTTCGCAAGAAAAGCCAAGAATCTCAGCAGTTCAAAACCTATGAAGTTATGGATGTGAACGCATCTGCAGTAGACTCTGCGCTCCAAGAAGTAGAGGTGCTGATTCATGGCCATACGCACCGTGCGGCTATTCATCGGCTGGGACATAAAAAACGGATTGTTCTGGGAGACTGGAAGCTGGACCATGCTGAAATTCTGGAAATCCAGCCTGAACAAAATATTGAAAGCCTGAAACTAAAAAAGTGGCAATATTAATCAGCCACTTTTCTATTTCTGCACTGCCTCAATTCAACTTAAACGGTAAAGCTGGTTCACACCGGTATAGAAACTTCGACCATCCTGATTAAACTGGATTTCCTCACCGTTTGGCAACTGGATCATCTGACCCACTTCTACCCAGATAAACCCTTCCATCGTATTTTGCTTACGCTTTAAAGGGATTAGCTTTACGTTAATTTCATTGCCATCAGTGGCAGTGGCAATATGCCATTCATTGATCTTTTTCAAAATATTTACTCACATCAGATGAGCTTTTTGTGACTTTATACTTTATCGAGAGAGTAGTAACAACCTAGTCTATATTCTATGGTTAATAGATCTTATTTTAGTTCAAATACTTGAACTAAAAAGTGAATCACAATCGGCTAAAAAAATAATAAAAGCAAGAATATTCCTTGCCTGAAGTGAAACTACTATAAGCTATTTTCAACCAAAAGTAAAATTACATTGTAATGACAAATGCATATCATATATATTTCATGTTATTCTTGGAAAAGAGAAAATCTTTGAAATCGCATTCGCACACTTAACCTGAAACCAAATTTTTTATAACAATCTGCTTATATAGAGCCAGTTTAAGATCTAGCCATGGATGAAACCATCCACCTATCAGACCTAAATTTAGCAACCACTCAGCAAGGCATGGGTTAAAATATAGTATCCATGTCTCGTGCAATGCCTTGGTCCTAAGGCTGCCAATAATATTAAATCCCTGTGGATTAGATCAATAAACTATTTGCTTTTTTTTCTTGCTAAGTTTTACCTTAGTTTTTATGCAAAATTAGGGTGTTAAAAACTTTGCCTCTGGCTGTTTTGTTGTAATAATCCTGTAATCAGAAAAAGATAGAAGCTTTTATTCTATTTTCCAGGTCTCAAGAAATTGGAGTCCATTCATGGATTTACTTAAAATTGCGCAAACCCGTTATACCACCAAAGCGTATGATCCGAAC
This sequence comes from Acinetobacter sp. S4397-1, assembly GCF_024129285.1. Taxonomy (NCBI): domain Bacteria; kingdom Pseudomonadati; phylum Pseudomonadota; class Gammaproteobacteria; order Moraxellales; family Moraxellaceae; genus Acinetobacter; species Acinetobacter sp. S4397-1. Next base: position 66,284 of record NZ_JAMXXZ010000013.1, on the reverse strand, counting down.
AAAAAGGTTCCTGCCGAGCAGTTTGAGCGCCTTTTAGAGGTATTACGCCTGACCCCATCTTCTATTAACATTCAGCCCTGGCATTTCTTTATTGCGGATGATGCAGCGGCCAAGCAACGTATTGCCAAGGCTCTGGTGGGTACGTATGCCTACAATGCCCCAAAAGTACTGGATTCATCCCATACCATTTTATTCTGTACCAAAGCTGATATTGACGAGCTACATCTAAAAAACCTGTTAAAACGGGATGATCTCAATGGTCGTTTTAAAGATGAACATGCCAAAGAAGGTCAGAAAAATACCCGTAGCGGTTATGTAAATTATTATCGCAATGAAAAAGGCGATATTCAGCGTTGGGCAGAAAACCAGACTTTTATTGCACTGGGTCAAATATTACTGGCTGCAGGAATTGAAGGCATTGATGCTACCCCAATCGGTGGCTTTGATGAAAATATTATTAGTGACGAATTGCAGCTGGCTGAACAAGGCCTGATTCCTTCCGTACTGTTGACTTTAGGCTATCGCAGTGAAAATGACTTCAATGCCAAATTACCGAAATCACGCCTGCCAGCTGACTACATTTTCACCAAACTGTAAGCATTTTATGGTATAAAAGGGGTCTAGTGCCCCTTTTTATATCAATCCGGGCCTATTTTAATGATCACTCACCAGAATCTAGAATAAGAATAGAGGCCATGCATGTCGCTCCTTCAATCCAAGCCACTGAAATTTAAATGCCAGCCTTGCAATAAGGTTTATCTTCATTATTACAAGCCGAAACAGCGCCAATATCCGCACTGTCCAAGCTGTAAACAGGCGGGTTCACTACTGGGCAGCATAGAAGCCGAAGATCTGCTGCGGCATCCGGTTGAGTTTGTCACTTCATATATTAAGCAGACATTGCATAAGCCAGGCAAATCACACTAATCATACCCAATATGAGACCAATTGTGCTTGCAGGTTTTAAACGTTCTTTAAAGAAGACCAAGCCTGCAAGTACGCCAAAAACAACCACCAGAATATTCATGCCTGCAAAGACAATAGCCGGCGTATCCTTGAGCAATATATGGGCCTTGACATAAAAGGCAATATTGGCAAAGTTGAGCAGTCCAAGAAATAAGCCTACTCCGATTTCCTGAGCTGAGCCTATGCTCTGATGTTTCACCATCAGATAAGCCATCGACACCGCCAGAGCACAGATAAACATCAGGTTTAAGGCTACGGCAAACTGCAAACCCAGGCTGGTGGTATATTTCAGCAGTACATCAATCAGGGCATAACCAAACCAGACCAAAGCCAGATAGAGTATTCCCTGCCTTGAGCTTTCTGTCCCTTGACGATGGGACAACAAAATACACAGCACTGAAACTATGCCTAATATAATTCCCAGTATTTTTAGCTGGTTAAACTGCTCCTGAAAAATAAAATAAGCAGCGGCAAGCGATAAAACCACCGATAGACGCTGGGCGATTTCTGTTTTTAAAATACCAGCGGTCTGCAAGGACTTGGCCAAAAACAAAAAGACGCTCGGCAATAAAATACCCAGCGCCAGAATAAGCCACCACGGTGTCTGACGGATAGATATATGCTGAATATCCGGTTTAAACCAGAAAAAACATAATAAGCTGGCTGTAACATAATTCCAGCTAATCATATGCATCGGACTGAGCTGCCGGCGCTTGGCCACTTTCAATAATATAGAGACTGCAACGCTGCATAGAGCTGCAATAAAAATCAATTCCATCTGCGACTCTTCGGATAGTTTTAATTAGAATACAAAAAAGCCCACATATGCTGTGGGCCTTTTTTTATAAATGATCCACTCGGAATTATTTATAACGCTCAACCATTTTCTCTAAAGAGATTGGACGAATCTTGTCTGCATTACCCGCAGTACCAAAAGCTTCGTAACGGTCGATACAGATTTGCTTCATCGCATCCACAGTTGCACTGAAGAATTTACGCGGATCGAATTCGCTTGGTTTCTCAGCCATCATGCGGCGCATCGCACCAGTTGATGCTAAACGCAGATCCGTGTCGATGTTAATTTTACGAACACCGTGCTTGATCGCTTCAACCAGCTGCTCAACAGGAACACCATAAGTTTCCTTGATATCACCACCATACTGGTTAATTACAGCCAGCCATTCTTGTGGTACAGAGCTTGAACCGTGCATTACAAGATGCGTATTTGGCAATGCAGCATGAATTTCTTTAATGCGGTCAATTGCCAGGATGTCACCTGTAGGTGGACGGGTAAACTTGTATGCACCGTGTGAAGTACCCACTGCGATTGCCAGCGCATCGACATTGGTATCAGCAACGAAGCTACGCGCTTCTTCTACAGAAGTCAGAAGCTGAGAATGGTCAAGTACGCCTTCAGCGCCTACTCCATCTTCTTCACCAGCCATACCTGTTTCAAGGCTACCCAAACAACCGATTTCACCTTCTACTGAAACGCCACATGCATGGGCCATCTGTACAGTACGGCGAGTCACATCAACGTTGTATTCATACGAGGTTGGTGTTTTACCGTCTTCGCCCAGTGAACCGTCCATCATTACCGAGGTAAAACCCAACTGGATAGAACGTTGACAGATGTCAGGACTTGTACCGTGATCCTGATGCATAACAACTGGAATATGTGGCCATTCTTCAATCGCAGCCAAAATCAGGTGACGCAAGAATGGAGCACCTGCATATTTACGGGCACCTGCAGATGCCTGTACGATCACTGGTGAGTTCGTTGCATCTGCTGCGAGCATGATTGCGCGCATTTGTTCCAAGTTATTTACGTTAAATGCTGGTACGCCGTAAGCATGTTCTCCGGCGTGATCCAAGAGCTGGCGCATCGAAATAAGAGCCATAATATCCTCCCAGGTAATGCCCCATATTCTACATGTTCAAGTATTTCAATACAGCCACAAAATACATTATTTTATAAAAAATCCCTGCTTTTGCAGGGATTTTTCGAATCAGGGCTGAGCTTATGGAGCAACTGCTTCAGAACTTGCTGCTACCGACTCATCTGCGGTTGCTTCATCTGCTGGTGCATTGGCAACATCGGCTGGAATATCGGTATTTTTTTCATCCAGAACTGGCTTGTCAATGGCATCAATAGCGGCCTGTTGTTCCGGGCTGACCTGCTCTTCTGTCGTAGCGGCTGCCGAACTTTCAGCTTCAGCTACAGGCGCACTTTCCTTTTTTGCACAGGCAGTCAGTCCTAAAGATGCTGCCAGGAATACTGCCAAAGTGAGTTGTAATTTCATTCTTTACTCTCAATTTATTGTCCAATGGCTAAATTTTATGACAGATTTATTTCATTTTGATGACTACGGTATGAATAGCGATCCAGTCTGTCAAAAAGTTGACATAAAAAAGCTGGCAGATAGCCAGCTTTTTCACACTATCAAATGCACTTAGGCACGTTCTAGCAGCACTGCAACTGCAGGCAAGGTTTTACCTTCTACAAACTCCAGGAAAGCCCCGCCACCTGTAGAAATATAACCAATTTTATCGGCAACTTCGTACTTGTCGATAGCAGCTAAAGTATCACCACCACCTGCAATTGAGAAACCTTCAGATTCAGCAATTGCTAAAGACAGGGTTTTGGTTCCTTCGCCGAACTGGTCTACTTCAAATACGCCTACTGGGCCGTTCCAAAGTATTGTTTTAGAGGTTTTCAGGGTGTCTGCAAAGGCTTTGGCTGTTTCTGGACCTACATCTAGAATCATGTCGTTATCTGCAACATCTTCAACCTTTTTCACAGTAGCTTTAGCCGCAGCCAATGAACCCAGGAAATCCTCAAAATTGATTTCAGCGGCATCTGCAACCACTACATCGGTTGGAAGCGGAACTGAAACTTTTGCTGCAATGGCTTTTGCAGTATCGATCAGGTCATTTTCACACAATGATTTACCTACGTTATAGCCTGCTGCTGCAAGGAAAGTATTGGCAATACCACCGCCAACAATCAGTTGATCACAAATGTCAGACAAGGATGTCAGTACATCAAGTTTGGTTGAAACTTTAGAACCTGCAACAATAGCCACCATTGGTTTTTCAGGCGTTTTTAGAGCACGGCCTAAAGCATCCAGTTCAGCTGCCAATAAAGGGCCGGCAGCCGCGACTTCAGCTAGACGCGCTACGCCTTCAGTCGAAGCTTCTGCACGGTGAGCAGTACCAAACGCATCCATTACGAATACATCACAAAGCGCGGCATATTGTGCTGCAAGCTCAGGACTGTTCTTCTTTTCACCGACATTAAAACGGCAGTTTTCCAGCAGAACCACTTGGCCTGGCGCAACGTCAACACCATCCAAATAATCCTTATACAGTTTGACTTCCTGACTCAAAGCATCTGTCAGATAAGCAGCTACAGGCGCGAGAGACTGTTCAGCTTTAGGCTCACCTTCAACTGGACGACCAAGGTGAGAATAGACCATTACGGCAGCGCCCTTTTCAACAGCTGCTTTAATTGTTGGCAATGCCGCACGAAGACGCGCATCGCTGGTGATCACACCATTTTTAACAGGAACGTTTAAATCTTCACGGATTAAAACACGCTTACCCGCTAAATCCAGGTCAGTCATACGCTGAAAGTTCATGTAGAGCTCACTTTATAGATATTCAAACCCGGCGATTTTAAATGATTATGTAGAAAAAGGTTAGCATCTTTTGCAGAAAACATTATAAATACCAAAGTTTTGTTATGATAGAAAAAAGCTTTTTGCAGATTCAGCAGTTATGTCGATACATCCTGATCCTAATCTTAATCGTTTAAATGTCCTGGGCGAGCCTTTGGCCAGTTGTTGTTATGCTCCGATTACCGGTTATTTCCGTAATGGTTTTTGCCATACCGCCACTACCGATCTCGGGCAGCACACTGTCTGCGCGCAAATGACCTCAGAATTTTTAAATTTTTCCCAAAAAATTGGCAATGATCTGATTACCCCTTTACCTGAAGTGGATTTCCCGGGACTACAGCCAGGTGATTTCTGGTGTATCTGCGTCACACGCTGGGTAGAAGCCTATGAAGCAGGCAAAGCTCCCCCGGTAAAACTGCAAGCCTGTCACAAAGCCGTACTTGCCTATGTACCTTTAAATATCCTTGAGGAATATGCTGTCTAATGAATGCTGCACCGATTATCCTGGCCTCTTCCAGCCAAACCCGTAAAGAGTTGATGGATCGTTTACATATTGACTATATCGCCATGGTACCGGACATTGATGAAACACCTCGCGGTGAAAATCATGCAGATGATCTGGCCAAACGCCTAGCCTATGAAAAAGCCAGACATATTTCCGAACAGCACCCTGAAGCGATTGTCATTGGCTCAGATCAGGTCGCATGGCGCGAAGGTGCACCGGATATTTTTATCGGCAAACCGCTCACTCCTAAAAAAGCCATTCATCAGCTGCAAGCCAACTCGGACAAGATTGTGTATTTTAGTACCGCACTGAGTGTACAACAACAATCTACCGGTTTTGAACACACCTTAATTGAACATCATAAAGTCAAATTCCGTAAACTTTCACAAACTGAAATTGAGCGCTATATTGAAATTGAACAACCATTGCATTGTGCTGGTAGCTTTAAATGCGAAAGTTTAGGCATTAGCCTGTTTGAAGAAATGATCGGTCAGGATCATACCACCTTAATGGGTATGCCAATGATCCAGCTCTGCAAAATCTTGCGTGAACTTAATATTTTAGTGCCTTAAATCAAAGCTCGCCATTTGCGATATGAATAACTTTCTTCATATCGCAACAAGTCAAAATAACCGATTGTTATAGTCTTATGCATCAAAAATTAACTGTTAAAGAATTTCATAACTTTAGTCAGGGAAAACTTCAAGCTTTAGAAGCGTTTATAAGTAGTCAGGCACTAGAGTCCTTTGTCATTGTCGCCCAAATCAATCAACTCAATGATTCACGCCAGCGAGCTAAAGAAAAAAAGCAGAATGTACTGTATCAACTGTTATTACAAGATGGACCGCATCAACTTAAAGCACGTGCAAGTATCAAAGTTATTCCAGATAATATTGGTGATGGTACTGTAGTACGTGCAATTTGCCAGTGTCAGCCCGTTCTGAATATGCACGACTGTCTGGTTACAGAGGCCAATATTGTAAAAATTGAACCTGCAAGCCCAGAAGAAGGACTATATGTAGATCAGACGAGCATTTTGCTTAAAAGTTTAACCTATGTACATCAACCCTTTCCTAAAAAAAACTATCCTAAAGTTTGTCTGATCTACTCCAACTCTAGTTCTGCTCAAGTCCATCAGGATTTCTTACATGGCCTTCACTATCAGATTAATTATATTGAGTTAATAGAAAAGAAAATCAGCTTTAGCAATGTAGCTGAACTGAGCCAAACCATTTCTGAAGCAAAAGCAGATATTTTGGTGATTATTCGCGGAGGTGGGGATACTAAAGCATTAGAGAGTTTTGATCACCCTGATGTTATTCGTGCTCTTGCCTCAAGTGCTACTTTTCGTATTACAGGAATTGGACATTCTTCAGATCGAAATTTAATTAATCTTTTTGCAGACTACACCGCAATTACCCCTACCGATGCAGGTAGTTATTTAAAAAAAATGCTGTATCAAAAATTTATCCAACATAAAAAAGAAAAAGAAAATGAAGAATTAATCCTCTCTCTACAGCAGCAACTGCAAACAGAAAAAGAGCAAGCTCAAGACCTGACCACGAAACTTGATCATCTACAAAGCACCCTTACTCAAATTGATCGTCGTCTGGAGCAGGTAGCCCAACCCGATAATTCCTCCCAGAAAAGGCTTATTATTCAGTGTACTTTATTCTCTACCCTACTTATTCTCATGCTGCTGTTTTTACAAAATAACTATTTGTGAAAATAATGCGGCTTTAGATGAAAGAATTATCCCGTCTAAATGCTATGATTTAAAAAATTAATTTCTTCAGGCTTTTTATGTCCCACTCCTTAGATGTGTTAGGCGGTATCACCGCTGAACAATTCCTTGCCGAATACTGGCAGAAAAAACCCCTTCTGGTCCGTAATGCGATGCCTGAAATCGCAGGTTTACTCGAACCCAGCGATGTGATGGAACTGGCTTTAGAAGAAAATATCACTGCCCGCCTTATCAAGCAAAAAGACCGTGATCCAAACCAGTGGTCGGTTAAATCTTCGCCACTTTTAAAAGCAGACTTCCAGAAGATGCCTAAGCTCTGGACACTTTTAATTCAAGCAGTTGATCATTATTCTTTTGACCTTTCTGGACTGTGGAAAAAATTCTCCTTTATTCCGCAATGGCGCCGTGATGACATTATGGTGTCGTATGCTCCACAAGGCGGTTCTGTAGGTAAACATTTCGATTTTTATGATGTTTTCCTGGTACAGGGTTATGGCCACCGTCGCTGGCAACTGGGCCAAATGTGTGATGCTGAAACAGAGATGGTTCCCGGCCAGCCACTTAAATTACTCCCTGAGATTGAGGTTAACTTTGATGAGGTTTTGGCACCGGGTGATTTATTGTATGTTCCGCCCGGGCTTGCGCATTACGGCGTTGCAGAAGATGACTGCTTAACATTTTCCTTCGGTTTTCGTATGCCAAATGTCAGTGACATGATGGATCGTGTCGGTGACAAGTTTGCAGAAAATGAGGTTTTGCGTAATCCATTAGTCGATATTGTCCGTGACCAGATCAGTGCTGCCGGGGAAGTTACCCCCCTTGAGCTGGAATACTTAAAAGACAAGATCATGGAGCAACTGCACAATTCAAATGTGCTGGAAGATGCCATCATGAGCCTGATGTCCGAACCAAAGTATGAAGAGAACATTCCGGAAGCTGAAGAAATTGGTACTGGAGATCTGGAAGAGGCGCTCGACCAGGGTTATAGCATTCTACTGGAGCCCGCTTCACGTCTGCTATATACCGAGGAAGATAGTGAAGTTCTCTTCTGGGCCAATGGTGAAGGAATCTGCATTTCTGAGGCTTTTACCGAAAAGCTTAAACAGCTGGCAAATGGCGAATCTGTAGCATTAGATCTAGATTTTGCCGATGAGGACATGCTGGAAGATCTGGCAGATTTATTGAATGAGTCTATTTTAATGCTGGTTCCGCCTGCTGACGAAATATAGTTTCATTGCTGCCCGTTCTAAAGAGGATCAATTGGTCCTCTTTTTTTATTACCAGAAATCTTTTTAATTTCAAACACCAAGCAGATTCTATACTTTAAAGACGGCCATTCGTCGAGTTAAGGTTTATTTATGCTTAGGCTATTTTTAAGATAAGCACTTGAGGCTTATTTATTTTTAAATGATTTATATCATCCAAACCAGCATTTTTAAAGTGTCTTTATTGGCTATCCGTAATTGTAAAGCTTTATCGAAGGTAAAATGCCACTCCTCTACTTGAGTGGCATACACCTGTATAAAGTGGAATTTTCAAAGCATTTCTCATGCAATGCTAAGCGGCAGCGCCATATTGCTGTTTTAAATATTTCACAATATCCGCTGATTCAAACAGGCTAACTCCAGTATTTGGATCAACCAGATAAGGCACCTGAATATTATCGCCCATAACTTTCAGCACTTGTTCGCGCTTACCACCCGCCAAAGGTTCATATTTCCCCGGTTTTAAGCGCAACTTGGCAAGCCCTTGATCCTGCCAGCGCTCTTTAGCAACATTATGAAAAATAAAAGGGATTTCCAGTTCGCTCAAAACGCCACGTACGATTCGGGTATAGGGACTGGCTTCAAATCCCCATAACTCCAATAACTGCTCAGGCGCAGGCCGGCCTTTGGCCTTTGGATTGGCCATGCCCCCGCTTAATCCATTTATGACTGTGCCAGCAATAGCAGCTACAGGAATTTTTGGATAATACGCATATTTCTTTGGTGTTTTTCCAGTTTTGCCATAGTGTTTAAACAAATGATGAATAATGTCTTGAGATTCATACAACTTGTCGCCGGTATTTTCATCTACTAAAAAAGGAAACTGGAGCTTTCCTCCGAGTGCTTGTACGACAGGCCGGAAATGGGTACCACCGCGTGGACAAGGATAAACCTCATAATCCAGATTCAGCAGAGTCATCACTTCACGTACACGCCGACAAAATGGCGACCCTTCATATTCATATAGCTTTAAAGGCTGGTCCGGCTGATTTGGAAAAGGTGTACCTGTGGTACCTCGTCCGCCTTGGGTAAAGGCCGATGCCAATGCTTGAACAACCTTGATTTGATGACCCAGCATATTTTTCTCCTGTTTTTGTTTTAATCATCCTACAAGACAGACTCTCATGATTCTGTCTTGTATCTTTATCTTATAGCTTGGTTTTGTAATTCTTTTACAGTCTGTCTAAGCTATTTTTAAGCCACTAAAGAGCTTTTGGACAGCACAATACCATTATTGTCAGCATAAACATATTCGCCTGGAGTAAAAGTTACCCCGCCAAAATACAGCGGCACATCTACCTCTCCAAGGCCTTTACGGTTACTTTTTTGTGGAATGGATGCCAATGCCTGTACCCCCAGGTTCAGCTCAGCAATTGCATCTACATCACGGATGCAACCATAAATAATGACACCATTCCAGTGATTCTTAACTGCTGAATCGGCAATCAGGTCTCCCATTAATGCACAGCGCATGGAGGCACCACCATCCACCACCAACACTTTGCCAGTACCATCCGTTGCCAGGAGTTCTTTGACCCGTGAGTTATCTTCAAAACATTTCACTGTAACGACCTGCCCACCGAAGGTCTTGCGAGCACCATAGCTTTTGAAGAACTTTCCATCCAGACATGGTGTTAGGACCTGTAACTCCAGATCCGGATGATCATCCAATAAATCACAGGTGACAAATGGTACTGTAGACACGATATTTAGCCTCTTTTCATTTTTTGAATATATAAATTATCATAAATTTCAAACTTTACCGTTTGAGTTCGTGCTGCCTCGACCATAGTATGAGCCACTTGGGCGGCTGTCACCGGCTTATATTGAAAAGTATCGGGGATAAAATTTGAGATCTTATGATAGATCTGTTGCGCTGTATCTTCCAGAAAACGCGGCTCTTCGCGCTCGCCAAGTAAAAGTGAGGGGCGAATCAGGCTAATTCTGTCCAGAGACAGACTTTGAACATATTCTTCCAGCTCACCCTTGACCCGATTGTAATAAAATAGCGATTGCGGATTTGCACCCATCGCACTCAGCAACAAATAATGAGCCTCGGTCTGCTGAAGCAATTCTGCAAAATGGGCATTAATCGTGTAATCAATATCGTAAAAACTCTGTCTGGAACCGGCTTTTTTTATGGTCGTACCCAGACAACTAAAGCCGTGAGTATGCCCGCTTACATCCTGATCATTTAGCATCAGAAAGTCTTCAAGTACCAGCTGGCGCACTTTATTGAAGCTGTCCCAGTCTGTCTGATAATGCCTGACTACAGCAGTAATCTGCTCGCAACTTGGCTCAACTTGCAGGTCCTGTATGAGTTGTTTTCCGACCAGTCCACTGGCGCCAATCACCATAGGATGAGTTATTGATTTAGTCATTTTTTATACGATCTCCTCAGTGGAATACTAATCTAACGTTTTCTTTAGAGTTTTTCTGCATCTAAAATGTTGCCAAAGCATGTCAAGACTTGACTTCGGTGCTTAGTTTAATCAAAATATGGCACTTGTTTACGGGCTGGTGATAGTTCTTCTGATGTTGGTTTTCAGTTGAGTTTCAGCCCGCCCAGACCAATCTATTTCAAGGAGTGCACGAGTGGCAAACTCTGCTCAAGCTAAAAAACGTGCTCGTCAAAACGTTAAAGCACGCAAACACAACGCAAGCTTGCGTTCTATGGTTCGTACCTATCTTAAACGCACAGTAGCTGCTATTGCTGCTGGCGACTATGCGGTTGCTTCTGAAGCTTACAAAAAAGCTGTTCCAGTAATCGACCGTATGGCTGATAAAGGTATCATCCATAAAAATAAAGCAGCTCGTCATAAGAGCCGTTTAAATGCGCAAGTTAAAGCTTTGGCTGCTAACTAATCGCGATATGAAAAAAGCCCATTAGGGCTTTTTTTGTATCTAAAATTCAATTAAGCTCAATTAGCTCTTAAAAAAAACACAATAATAAAACGAGTTTTTAACCTGGAATAGTTTAATTTTACATCGCTGAGCACTTATTTCTTCATTCAAAATAAAAGTACTGTTAAATTTTATGAAAATATTTTTGCTGCCCTGTAGTGTCGCATTTTTCTATTTTCTTATACATAAGCAGCAAGGTGAATTGGATATGATCCGACTGACTGTATTCAGTATCTTCACTCTTGAAGTGATGATGTAGATTAATATTGATTGTTCCTCTCAACTCTTACAAAATCAAAAAATGACTCATTCAATCATTTAAGACTTAAGAGCCAGAAATCAAAATAAATCAGCTTCAACCCCGCTGTTGGTTTCTAACTGGTAACTATATTCCCTAAATAAAAGTTATCGAAAAAAACAAGCCCTTAAAGAGCTTGTTTTTTCTTAATCTCCCGAAAACTTAGTGGATTACTGGCGGCTCTAAAGAGGCGGCTTTATTCTGCAAATATTTTGCATATAAATCCAGGCTAAATGGCCTGGCTGTCGCCAAAATCAAACTGGAGCTTGGTGTTAGCGTATTCCATATCTGGGCAGCGGTATTATTACAAGCATAGCGTAACAGGTTAGTCCGGTTATTGGTTAAATAACCATTTCCAAGATCGAAACACTGCCCTGCTTGAATAATCGTAGAGTTCTCTGGCTTCATGGTCCAGATTTGATTGCTATTATTAGCATCACATACCGCCATGATCACTTTTGCATAGCTGCCAGTACTGGTGACACATTGACCCGGATCTTTCGCAGAGTGAATTCGGCCCGATACATCAAACATCCATTGCTCTGTTAAATCTCCCGTACAGGCACTCGGTCCACTAATATAAAGATTAAGCGAACCATCCGTCAGTGTTTCAGTTTTCAGACAGTTCTTGCCATTATTTTTAATTGGCATTGCCCCAGCAAGAATATTGTCATTGTTCAGCCCCAATCTAACCATGAGTTTTTCAAATGAAGTTATGGCCTGTGCTTTTCCAGCAGAGAAGTCTTGCTGATAAGCTGCAATCCAGCGATCAAAGCGCGGAACAATATTCTGCTGGTGCTGATAACGTATCAACTGCTGTCGGGCCAGAGGACTCAGTTTATCCATATGATCGGTATAGGAGTCAGCAATCAGCTGCTGCTGTGCATTTAAATTGATGACCGTACTGGCTGCCTGAGCTTCCAAGGCTTCCTCTAGGGCAGGCAGTTCTATCGCACGCAGCGCACTATAGCCGGCCTGACGACCAATCTTAACGGCTGGCTTAATGGCGTCAGGATAAGTTTTAATCTCAAGGTGTGACAGCTGCTTGGCTTCTTCACCCGCATTTTTGCAATATAAATCTACCGTTTTCGGCTGATCGGAGATAGCCAGATTCACATGCAATTTATTTGCATTGGAGCCTAAACGAGAAGGCGCCAGCGCTACAGTTTTTGTATGCGATAGATAGTGGACCTTTAACCAGCAGGCTGCATTTTCAGATGATAGATCTGCTTCTGGAAGATTAAAGACATTTCCCCAGTTCCCGCGTGCTTCCGGGTAAAGCAAGCCCACCTGATTTACCGGGTCATACCCCCCTAAAATCGTAAAGACCGGCACACCGAACAAACGTGGCTTTAAGTAATAACCATCTGGACGATTAAACCAGACGGCGTTCATCTTGGCAGGAATCTGAGGTTGATAAACCTCCATTGTCCTGGTTTGTTTATTCCAGGTCTTATAACCTGTCGGTGATGTTTCATCCCAGACTGCACGGTCAAAATGTGGCTGAATTCTTAAATAGGTGCTATAGCCCGTATAATGGGTATAGTTGGATATGGTGCTGTCCGGATAGCCTCCCGCCATAGAGTCTGTACCATAGCGGAACAGATTTAAAAAGTTTGGAATACCATTTGAACCATCACGCAAGCTTGTCGAGCTCCAGCTCAAATTACCACGCATCTTGTTACGATAGCTTATATATCCCCATCCGCTATCTGCATGATGGGCAGTTAAAAAGTCATTAACCGTATCCTGATCAATTTGTACACGCCCAGGATAATGCCCCAAACCATAGTGATGTCCAATCTCATGACTGAATTCATTTCCTATAGAATCATATAAAGTCAGCATGCCATTCCCACCACTCAGGCCATGGCTACTTTCACCATTGGTATATTTACCCCGCGAGTGATGGGCCACAACACTTTGCGTCAACTGAGGCTGTGCCTGACTGGCCATTGAAGCACTGGTAATGCCCCAGTTAGCCAGATTAATTCCTACACTAAATGTAGATTTCCCGACATTCTCACGCATATCCCCACTGTAAACATCCCCACTTCCTGCACTGCCCGTATTCTTATCATAAATGACACCTGACGCAATCATGACTTTATCCAGACTAATATCATCATATTTGGCCACGGTCATGTGTGCCGCAGGAATCGTCTGAAAATAATCCGTACCCGATTTTTCCGGCTCTAGCAGCATTTTATGGCCACCGGAAACAGGCGCATCAGTTAACATTCCGATACGGATATTGTTGAGTACCAGTTCTCCTGGCGCAGCAAAATCAATCGCTTCTTCGGCGAGTTCACCGCTACGGTTTTTCGAGTCACTGAAACGTAATTTCAGACCAGGCTTAACTTCATTCCAGTTTAATCGGACTGACCAGGCACGCTTACTATATTGTAAAGATGGACGGGTACCTCGTCCTTTCTGATCTGATGCAGGAATTTTGGTCGGATCTGCCAGCTTTACAGTACGCAGCAGCTGATTACCTTGATAAATATCAACTTGAAGTGAGGTAATATCCTGCATTTCAGCCACAGGCGTAACCAGTAGCAAAGCTTCTTTTTCACTGGTTAATCTTGGCATCTGTTTGGCTTCATTCCCATTCGGATCAACAACATGCTGCTGACCAAACTGCACCATCGCTTGAAACTCACCCTTTAGATCATGACGTATCGTTCGAGTTTTGGATTCTGCATCATAATCATAAAAACCCAATGTATTGGCATAGCTCGCGTCTACAGTCGGTTCTGGATAAAGTTCATTCGGATTCTGGTTTCCTCCCTGATCTGTATTCTGATCATTTTCCCCACCCCCACATGCGACCAACATGAGCGATAATACACATACACTTAAATAACCATGTGAACACCTGATCACATTTTTCATATTAAACCCCCACTAAAAGCACAAAAAACCCCAAAAGGTAGACTTATTTTAATAAATAAAATCAACAACTTATACAGGATGTAATCATATTTATACGCAGCTTCATTTGCAATCGGTTATTGTCTGATAAACAAAAAAATATGAATAAAAATTGATGGAGCCAAATGATTAGAATGTGTCATGGAACATTTTTTATTATCAGACAGTGAGCGGATTAAAAGTATTTCGTTTTTAAATTACGCTGTTACCGAACCAGATTTTTTAATAATGGGAACTTTGATCGCCTGGAATCCAGACAGCAAAATAAAAAAAGCCCGATAACATCATGTATCAAGCTTTTTTAAAATACGAAAAATATAGAAAGAATAAAAAGTTAGAGATTTAAGTTTTTAAAATCCTGAATATTTAATTCTGAAACCTTACCACGCCAGATCCATTTCAGCTTAGACTCCAAAAACACATCTCCCTCAAACCACACAAACAGCCCTTCCATCATTTCCGGCCAGTCCTCGCGACTTACTTCCTGCCGACCGGACATCACCGCAATCATGGCTGCCAGAATAGTATCGTGGCTCACAGCAAGGCTCACACCGTACTTATTTTGTGGATGAGTGTTATAAATTAACTCCAATACATCCACTACGCCACGAATCGGATGTTTCATTCCCGGCAAAGCATTATTGACGAAGCTGTTAATAAAACCCAGCGCTCCCTGTTTAGCAAAATAAGGGCCGGCTTGCTGAATATCCAATACAAAACTTCCCGGCTCGACCAGTAGCCCTTGCTCAATAATTTCAATCCGATGAGTATTCGGCTCAGCTGTAACTCCATCCGCGCCTTCAATCATTAAGGCAGCAGTATCAATACAGCGCTGGATCGGACTGGAAATACAATGTTGGATAATACGATCTGTCTGGTCGGCCAGATAAGCTCCCCACTCCTGCGCCAGCTCTCTTCCCTGCTCAGTCAACTGTAGATCATAGCCTGCCAGCCCTTGGCCCTGGACATTTTCACGGATCGAGTGACGTGTGAACAAGGTGACCGGGGTCTGTCCATCAGGTAGTAAATCTATAGCACTTAACATGCTAGGTGGAAGCAGCTTTAGGGACACGTCTTGACCAGTTCCATTCGTGAAGGATTATCCTTCACTATAACATGCTCAGGATTTTGCTCAATGCTTGGACTGCATATCGCTCAATGCCTTTAAGGCAAGCATTTTCATCTTGTGATTCTTATAAGCAATAAATCCGCCATTCAGCAAGGTGTCACGCTGATTATAAATGAATGGCCGCCCTTCCAGGTCAATCAGTCCGCCACCGATTCGTTCGATCATGCACTGGCCAGCACTGGTATCCCATTCAGCAGTTGGGTGAAATCGTGGATAAATATCCACCTGATCTTCCAGCATCATACAGAACTTGTAAGCACTGCCTGCCTTAAACTCGCTATATGAAGTGAATTTAGCCAAGCTTTGCAGATATTCAACATATTTCAGCTTCTGCTGGCTACTCTGACTCAAACCAATATATACAGCCTGATGATCCGTCGCCGCTTCATAGCTGAACCATACATTATGGTGAATATCATATTTCAACGGCATGCCGTGCTCCGGGCAGAAATAAATCAGCTGCTGAGCCGGAACAGCCAATATGGCGAAGGTGGTTAAGCTCCCCCTCACCAGACTCAAGTTAATGGTAAATTCAGGCCGCTGGTGCAAAAACTCTTTGGTTCCATCTAAAGGATCAAGCAACCAGAATTCCGACCATTCATGACGCTGGTCCTGATGACCTTCTTCCGACAATAACGGTAACTCCGATATATCTGCCAAGGCTTGAGTCAGATATTTATTCACCCGAAAATCTGCTTGTGTCACCGGAGAATCATCACTTTTCTTGACAATATCAAATGCAGCACCCGAGCAATAAAGCTGATATTCTTCTCGCAAAATTTCACAAGCCTGTGTCAAGATGGGCACAAGCTGCAAAATCATGGGATCTTGTGGTGTTATTGTCGTTTTAAACATAGAAAACCTTAATATGTCGAATTGCTCAGAAAAACCGGCCGTTTTTTTTGATATGGACGGAACCTTGCTTGATCTTGCCTATGATGATTTCATCTGGAACGAATTATTACCAGTACGTTATGCTGAAACACATGGCTGTAGCCTGGAACAAAGCCGCGCCACCCTGTATACCTTCTATCAACAACACAATCATACCCTAAACTGGTACTCTTCAAGCTTCTGGACGGCTAAAGTTGGAGTCGACGTCCTGGCCATGCAAATAGAACATAAACATAAAGTGGCTTTGCGCCCTTATTGCCTTGAATTGCTCGACTATCTGAAAAGCAATGATTATCCGATCTGGCTAACCACGAATGCCGACTGTGCCAGCTTGGCGTTTAAACTCGAACAGATGAATTTAAAAGATTATTTTGATGTGATTGTCAGCTCGGAAAGCATAGGACATGCCAAAGAGTTTGTAGAATTCTGGCAAGGTTTAAATGCCCTGCATCCTTTTAATCCAGAGCAGGTTTATTTTATTGATGATACCGAAAAAGTCCTGAATGGTGCCCGTGCTTACGGGATTCAGAACCTGTTTAGCATCCAGCAACCCTCGTCTGGCAAAGTTGCACGCAAGACTTGCAATTATCCAATGCTGCACCAATTAACAGAACTGATCACCCATTTAAATCAAACTGAGGTAAGCAAGCAATATGCGTAAATCGTCTTTACCTGAAGATGCGGTAGGCATGCGTATAGACAAATGGCTGTGGGCGGCACGTTTTTTTAAAACCCGTTCAATTGCCAAAAATGCTATTGAGGGAGGCAAAGTCCACCATAATGGCGAACGGGTTAAAGTATCACGCGAAGTCCGTGTCGGAATGGAGTTGACGATTCAGCAAGGCATCGACAAAAAAACGGTAGTCGTGAAAGAACTTTCCGATGTACGCGGTCCTGCGCCAGTTGCACAGAAACTTTATGAAGAAACTGAAGTCAGTATTGCACGCCGGGAATTGATTGCATCACAAAGAAAGTTGCATAATCTAGCCCGTCCCGATCATCGGCCGAGCAAAAAAGACCGCCGGGACATCAGTAAATTCAGAAATGAAAATAGTCAGAACTTTGACCAGCAGTGGTCATATAATGATGATTGAATATAAGCGTCAGAATGTGTCGCAACACACCTGACATTGATAGAATAGCAAGGCATTTTCTGTCACCATACACTTGTGGAACGAAGCTCTAATTTAAGACATCCACTTGAGTACTAAGTTTGTGACATCGTATTGAGGTTATAAGATGGATGAGAATAAAAATAAGGCGCTTAATGCTGCCTTAAGCCAAATTGAAAAACAGTTTGGTAAAAACACAGTGATGCGTCTTGGTGACAATACCGTGCAGGCAGTTGAAGCTGTATCTACAGGCTCATTAACGCTTGATATTGCACTCGGTATTGGTGGTTTACCGAAAGGCCGTATTAT
Source organism: Acinetobacter sp. S4397-1 (assembly GCF_024129285.1). Taxonomy (NCBI): domain Bacteria; kingdom Pseudomonadati; phylum Pseudomonadota; class Gammaproteobacteria; order Moraxellales; family Moraxellaceae; genus Acinetobacter; species Acinetobacter sp. S4397-1. The sequence goes on along the minus strand of NZ_JAMXXZ010000013.1, from coordinate 48,544 downwards.
CGAAATTTATGGTCCTGAATCTTCAGGTAAAACCACGATGACCCTGCAAGCGATTGCTGAATGTCAAAAAGCAGGCGGCACATGTGCATTTATCGATGCCGAGCACGCGCTTGATCCTCAATACGCCCGTAAACTTGGTGTAGATATTGATAACCTATTGGTCTCTCAACCCGATCATGGTGAACAGGCACTTGAGATTGCAGACATGCTGGTACGCTCTGGTGCAATTGACATGATCGTTGTTGACTCCGTGGCTGCCCTAACCCCTCGCGCCGAAATTGAAGGCGAAATGGGCGACTCACACATGGGCCTGCAAGCACGTTTGATGAGCCAGGCACTGCGTAAAATTACCGGTAATGCCAAACGTTCAAACTGTATGGTCATTTTCATTAACCAGATCCGTATGAAAATTGGTGTGATGTTTGGTAGCCCGGAAACTACGACTGGTGGTAACGCTCTGAAGTTCTACGCTTCTGTACGTCTGGATATTCGTCGTATCGGTCAGGTTAAAGAAGGTGACGAGATTATTGGTTCTGAAACCAAAGTCAAAGTTGTGAAAAACAAAATGGCGCCTCCCTTCAAAGAAGCCCTGTTCCAGATTCTGTATGGTAAAGGCGTAAACCATCTAGGTGAACTGATCGACCTTGCCGTACAGCAAGAAATCGTACAAAAAGCCGGAGCATGGTATTCATATCAAGGCGACAAGATTGGCCAAGGTAAGAACAACACGATTCGCTACCTGGAAGAACATAAAGAAATGGCTAAAACCATTGAAAAGCTGATTCGGGAGCAACTGCTTACCAAAGCCGTAATCACTGAAGAAGATGATAAAGAAGAAGCAGATCTTTTAGATGCCTAATCTATTATTTGTTTAGTCTTTCAACATCATCCAGAGCGCCCTACGGGGCGTTTTGTTATGATGGACTGGTTTACTTTATTCGAGATCAGCATGTCGGACGCAAAATTCAGTAAGCTCTTGGACTATGAAGCGATTAAGCAGCAGTTTGGTGATACTGAAGATTCAGCACACACCTCAACTGTTCCGTCTCAAGTTTTGCCAGAATTTGATCCGGAAGACAGTTTATTTGGACAGCCGGATAAGCAAGAGAAAAAACCAGGCCTTAGCGGCTCTCGTCTGCGTTCTTATGCCTTTGCCGTCTTAACCCGCAAGGAATATTCTAAAGCTGAGCTGATCGAAAAACTGGCGCTTTATGCAGAAGATCGTAATGAGGTCATCGCTTTGGTCGATGAGCTTGCAAAAGAAAATTACCAGAGCGACCAGCGTGTCGCTGAAATCATGCTATCGAGTCAAAAGCGCAAAGGCAAAGGCCCCAATCAAATTAAAATGAAGCTTAAAAGCAAAAAAATTGATACTGCTTTAATTTCAGAAGAGCTCAAGGAAACTGACTGGGTACAACAGGCCTATGAGCTTAAACTTAAAAAATATGGGCCAGAAGTCAGCAAAGACCCTAAACTTAAGGCTAAACAGATCCGCTTTCTGATGTATCGTGGTTTTGAAATGGATGCGATCATAAAAGCCATTAGCCGCAAGCCTGAAGACTAACCCTATCCTTTCTTCAATATATTCATTTACTCAGCTTTCCAGTTCTTAACTTTAATCCTACTGATTCCTACTCATTCAATGATGATACATCTGTCAGACGAAACACTGAGGTGTTGATAGAGCAATAAAATTAAATAAAAAAATGCTATAGGTGGGTTTTAAATAGAAGAGCTTAAGTTTAATCGGATAAATGAGATTGCGAATATGTATAACTTTTATAATTAAATATATGGTGGCAACCCTACCAGCAAAGCTTCGGCACATCACAGTTCTATTACCGTTGCTACCTTCCGGTCCTGGCGGGGTTCATAGAGTGCAATTGCGAAGTAACCGGCAGGGCTACCATTGCAGGAACAGAGTATAAAGATTTTTAAGTAAGTTGCAAGTACTTGTATTCAAAATTAGCTCACAAGCTATCCGTTTGATTACTTTAGAAACAGTCCGAATATTTTAGCGCTTTTTGATTGATCTTCATATTTAATTCATGAACAGCAAAATTAACTGAATCTTTGTAAAACCTTGTTGCAATTTCTAAAAATGCCGTTTCTAATGTGGATAATAGAGAGCAGATCTTCTTGTTGATATAACTGTGTAGCGAGCCCAGGGCTCGCCAAGAATTATGGAAATTATAGAATGTTTAAGAAAACGGCATTGTGTGCTTTGACTGCACTCTTTACAACGCCCCTGCTTGCCGCCATTCCAATAGAATCACGCGGATTAAGCCAATCCAACAATCCTGCAGCACAAGCCGCTATTTCTACCAGCTCAGATGCGCCTGTACAGACCAATACCAGCTGGCAAATCATGCAAAAAAACCAGCAGCTTGAAAATGATTTGCGTAGCTTGCGCGGAAAAATGGAAGAGCAGGAAAACGAGATTGAACGTCTTAAAAGCGAGCTGACCAACCGTTATGCCGACTTAGATCAGCGTCTGGAATTATTACAGCAAAAAATAGAACCGACAGAGGATGCACCAACGGAGGATAATCAACAGGATACTCCTCCCAGTTTGAGTTCAACAGCCGCAGCAAACACCAGCAGCACACAAGCTAATGAGCAGGAAAAAGCCGCTTATACCATTGCACTGGATGCTTATAAAAATGGCGGTGCTGCTAAAGCAATCGCACCAATGCAGAATTTTATCAAGAACAATCCCAATAGCGTGTATATCAGCAATGCGCACTTCTGGCTGGCTGAGTTTAATCTGGCCATTGATCCACCCAATTTTGCAGAAGCCAAGCGTAATTATACGGTGGTTACAGAACGCTTTCCCAAATCATCGCGTGCACCACGTGCCTTGTATCAGCTTTATAGCATCAGCAAGGATGTAGAACACAAGCCTGATGTAGCGATGCAATATAAAAACCAGCTATTAAGTCAGCATCCACAATCAGAAGAAGCGCAGTATTTTAAATAAAGGCTGTTTAGAAAATAAAAAAGACACTCTCAAGGTGTCTTTTTTATAAAAAATGCTTTAGCGTATGATTCCGCGTTTTGATTGCTCCAGAGAGTCAATTAAACGCTGCGCTTCAGGCACTTCTGGTAAAATCTCACTACGAATTTTTTCAAGCGCTTCCTGAGTGGTCAGACCCGATTTATAAATGAGCTTGAAAGCTTCACGTAAGCCATTGACCACATTCTTGGACCAACCCTTACGACGCATCCCTTCCACATTCATGGCAAATGCATGTGCAGGATTTCCAGACACCATTACATACGCTGGCACATCTTTGAGAATAAGTGAAGCACCGCCAATCATGCTATATGAATCAATTTTGCAGAATTGATGAATTCCGGAGTTACCTCCAACCACAACATAATCACCTACATGCACATGGCCAGCTACACCGACATTATTTGCAAAGATATTATGATCGCCCACCCTACAGTCATGGGCAATATGCGTATTCACCATCAGCAGGTTATGACTACCCACTTTAGTAATGCCCTGATCCTGAACCGTACCACGATGCAAACTACAATGTTCACGAATCTTGTTGTGATCACCAATTTCTAGCCAGGTTTCTTCACCTGCATATTTGAGATCCTGACAAACTTCGCCCACACTGGCGAACTGAAAAATTTCATTATATTCACCCATACGCGTATAGCCACCCACCACAACATGTGAATGAAGTTTGCTACCCGCGCCAATAGTGACATTCGGTCCAATAATACAATATGGACCAATTTGCACATCAGCAGCAATTACTGCTGATGAGTCAATAATGGCAGTTGGGTGAATAAGGGGATTATTGCTCATGCCTGCTCGACTTTTTGATGCGAAACCATAATTTCCGCGGTTGTTGCGACGACGCCATCTACAGTGGCAATACAATTATATTTGTAAATGCCTCGCTTTTGCATCACTAATTCAGCTTTTAAAACCAATTGATCACCAGCAACCACTTGTTTTTTAAATCTGACCTTCTCAGCACCAGCAAACAGGAACAAAGAACCTTCACTTGGAACTTCGTTATTCATGACAAAACCCAAAATTCCAGAAATCTGAGCCAATGCTTCAACAATCAGCACGCCCGGCATGATCGGATAATTCGGAAAATGACCTTGCAAAAACTCTTCATTAATCGAGACGTTCTTATAACCAACAATACCATTTTCAGTAATATCGACTACACGATCAACCAGTAAAAATGGATAACGATGGGGCAAATATTCACGAATTTTTTGAATATTCATTGGCAATTCAGGCTTCGTCAATGTAGGCAAATTCGACTCTGTCATCATAATTATTTACGCAACTTTAATGTTGATTCAATGGACTCAATTTGAGATTGCATATGATCCAATCGTTTAACCAACTGGGTCAATGGCACATCTGCTAATTGTCTGAGGCGAACCACTGTGCGTTTCCATTTCTGATTTTCAAACAATCCAATCCCCGAAGAATATTTTCCATCTTCAGAAATATTATTTGTCACCATTGACATTCCAGTCAAAGTCACATTATCAGCAATATTTAAGTGTCCAGAAATTGCGGTACCACCACCAATGATACAGTTTTTGCCAATTGAAACACTTCCTGCAACAGCAGTTTTCGCAGCAATAGCGGTATTGGCACCTATTTTAACGTTATGCGCGATTTGCACAAGGTTATCAATAATAACACCTTGTTCCAAAACCGTATCATCCAACGCACCACGATCTACACTACAGTTCGACCCAATCCGGACATCATCAGCGATGCGAACAGAACCTAACTGGGCGATCCTGTGCCATTTCCCTTGGTAAGGCGCAAAACCAAAACCTTCACTACCAATCACCGTATTGGCATGAATACGGACACGGTTACCAATTTTAGCTTCGCCAGTTAGGGTCACATGTGCATCAATAAAACAGTCTTGACCGATTTCCACAGCATCATCAAGATATGCATGTGCTTGAACAATCGTATTTGCACCCACCACACAATGCTCACCAATCACTGCATAGTGACCAATATAGGCATCGTCGGCAATTATTGCTGAAGGATGAATTTGTGCCGTACTTTCAATTCCAGTCATGCTATGTTTTTTTTCAAAAACATGCGTCAGGATGGCAAAAGCCAAGTAAGGATTATCCACCACAATAAAGTTTTGCTGTGAAGTGCATTGCTGTTTCAGTTCAGCAGTGACAATGAGCGCACCCGCCTGACTGTGATTGGCCTGCTCTAGATATTTGTCTGCATTAACGAATGCCAAATCTTGTGAGGTTGCATGTTCAAGACTGGCCAAACCTCTCAAATGCAAATCTGCCTGACCTACACACTCGCCTTGAACCAGGCGAGCAAGATCAGCTAACTGAAGCTGTTGATGATTCATTGATTTATTTAATTGCATTAACCTTTTGAATCATTTTATCAGTTAAATCATACTTGGCGTCATAAGTAAGCGTGGAATTTTTATTTAAAACCACATCCAGGTTGTTTTCTTTACGCAATTGCTCTGCAATCTGTTTCACACGTCCATCAAAAACTGTCCGGATTTGCTGAATGGAGCTTTGTACACTGCCTTGAACGGTTTGCTGAAGCTGTGCCAATTCCTGAAGTTTAGCCTGATATTGAGCTGACATTTTCTGCTTTTCAGCATCACTGATTTTGCTATTTGCCTGCGCTCGCTGCTGTAAAGCCTCAAGCTCTTTACTTAACTGGTCAATCTTGGTGGTTTGAGGCTGAATTTTTTGCTGGAATGCAGTATTTTGCTGCTTTAAATAAGTACTATTTTCAACCACACGCTCCAGATCAATTACACCAATCCCGGCTGCTTGAGTCAAAGGCGCGAATGTGGCTAAAACCAGGCTCATTGTCATCATTATTTTATTCATAATTTTCACTCTTTCAAAAAATTTGCTCACAAGGCCACAACCTCGTGAGCAAATTTTACATTCTTCATGGATAAGTAATTTAGAATGTACGTCCAATTTCAAACTGTACATTCTGGGTATCATCACCCGGCTTATCGTTAAGTGGATAAGCATAACTGAGTGATAATGGGCCAATCATGGTAATCCAGGTAAAGCCTGCACCAACACTATAGCGCATATTGCCACTATCAAAGCCGAAGTTGTCTTTACAGTATTGTTTTGCATCTACACCAGGATCATCCATTTTACCAGTCAAATACAGCTTACCTGATGGTACATCACACTGAGTATCAAATACTTGAGCACCTTCAGCAAACAGTACTGGACGCACCTGACGTGCCCAATCCCCTTTAAACGGCACAGGCAATACCAACTCAGCACCAAACTGAATTAGCGCATTACCACCCACTTCTTCTGGATCATAATCTCGTCTGCGTGATTCGTTATAAGTTACACCAGGGTATTTAGGTCCAAGCGTACTGTTTTCATAACCACGCACTGAGCCATAACCACCAGCATAGAAGTTCTTATAGAATGGCAGATCATTACCATAGCCTAGCTTACCGTAACCGCGCAGCACAAAGTCCTTACCCAATGGGAAGAGTGCTTGTGCATCATAAGATACTTTTTGATATTCCACATCACTGCCAGGTAATGCAATTTCTGCATTGACTCGATGTGACATTCCCGTAGTTGGGAAGACTGGACGGTTTAAAGTGTTATATGACCAACCTAGATTTAAATTATAAGTCAGGAATTCTCCACCAAACTCATCATCAAATGAGGTAAAACCAATATCTTGATTATTACCATCTCGGCAAAGACGATCAAAATAACCTTCTGGTGGATTAGAAGGTTTTTCCAGATCAGGATCAGCTGCTAAATCAATCTCCCATTGTGATTTTAGGTTATCGCTCGAACAATACTTACCTTCGCCTTTAGCTTTACCACCATTGGCTAACAAATAATCCCGAACATAGGTCGAGACATAGGGACCAGTCGTCACTTCAGTCTGGTCAATATTCAGGCCCAAACTTACACTTTGGTTTTCATCAATTGGATAACCAAAATTGATCCCACCACCAAAACTGTCAGTCACATAGTTATTGACGTTATAATCATCATCTAGTTTGGTTTTACGATAGTAAAGATTATAGCCACGACGTACGCCATCAATGGTAAAATACGGGTCCATCACGCTCAAGTTATAATAATCTTGAGTTTCAGAACGGGACAGGTCTATAGAGACGCTATTCCCTGTACCCAAGAAGTTGGTTTGACTTAAGCCAGCCTGGAAGGTCACACCACCACTTTGCGAGAAACCAACTGCCAGTGTACTGGTTCCCGAATGTTGTTCTTCTACTGCAATATTCAGGTCAACCTGATCAGGTGAACCCGGAATACGTACAGGTTTAACATCTACACTCTTAAAGAAACCGGTGCGTTCCAGACGAACCTTTGACAGATCAATCTTTTCGTTACTGGCCAGTGCCCCTTCCATTTGGCGCATTTCACGACGCAATACTTCGTCTGCGGTCTTGGAGTTACCTGTAAAGTTGATACGTCGTACGGTAATCTGTTGACCCGGATTAATATAATAGTTCAAATCAACTTGCTTGGTTTCTTCATTAATCTGAGGAACCACATTCACTTCAGCATAGTAATAGCCAGCATTGCCATATTTACGTAGCAACAACTGCTTGACTGCATTCACTTTTTCCTGTGAATACACTTCACTTTCTTTATACAGCTGTAAAGCTTTTAACTCTTCAGGCTGATAAAGCGCATCACCCAAGAACTTGGTTTGACCAAATTTAAACTGCTCACCTTCATCGACTGAAACCTCAATGAACACATTTTTTTTATCTTCACTCAGGTTCAGGCTGGAGTTGGCGATATTAAAGTTAATGTAACCACGGTTCAGATACATCGCACGCAAGGCTTCCAGACTCGCAGCCATCTTTTCACGTGCATAGCGGTCATTACGCGAGACCACTGAACTCCAACCACTTTCCTTGACGGCAAAAGCCTGCTTAATCTCGGATTCTTTAAATACCGTATTCCCGATGATATTAATATCAAAAACTTTAGCGGCTTTGCCTTCTACAAAGTCAATCAGTAATTCAACCCGGTTATTTGGTCGCGCAGTGGTGGTTACCTTAATATCGGCATCATAACGGCCTTGCTGCATATATTGCTGTTCAAGCTCGGACTCCACTGTTTGCAGCGCAGATTTTCTCAGCACCTCGCCTTCAGCCAAGCCCATTTTTTTCAGGCCTTCTTCAAGTGCTTCTTTTGGAATCAACTTGTTGCCTTTGAGCTCAATCTTTGAAATAACCGGACGCTCTACCACCTGGAAAACCAGAGTATTTCCCTGCTGAACGGCTTTGATATCATCAAATAACCCTGATGCAAACAGGCTACGAATTGCATTGGCAATCACAGGATCATTCACACGGTCACCACTGTTGACCGGCACCAAGCTATACAGATTTTCAGGAGTTAAACGTACTAATCCATCAAATTTTATATCTTGTACAATGAATTCATCTACTGCATATACTTGTTGTGCTGCTGCCATTGCACTAACGAGTGCCAAAGGCATAAATAAATGTGTGTGCTGCATGCCAGTCTTTTCCGCTGTTAATTTATTTCATTTACGTTCTTATAAACGCATAAAGTCATTAAATAATGCCAGAAGCATCATACTGCCGAGCAGTACCATACCAATTTTAAATCCAACCAATTGTATTTGTTCAGAAACAGGTTTACCACGAATTAATTCAATAAAATAGTAAACCAGATGTCCTCCATCAAGCATTGGAATGGGCAATAAGTTTAATATTCCTAAACTTACACTCATTAGCGCCATAAAGGAAATAAAAGTTTCCCAACCCATTTCTGCACTTTGTCCGGCTACCTTGGCAATGGTAATTGGGCCAGAGAGGTTATCCAAACCGATCATTCCACGGATCATCTTCACAATCGAGTTTACAATCATGGAGGAAAGCTGCGCGGTTTTATCAAAAGCCATGACCAGTGCTTCGGCCGGGTTATAATGAATGGTCTGTTTATATTCTGCGGGAATGGTAATTTTACCCGGATCACCCTGTACGCCAAGCATACCAGTGACATTGCCCATATTGTCACGCTTTCCTTGCGGCATAACTTCAAGCTGTATCACCTGTTTATCCCGCAATACTTCTATCTTGAGCAGTTTTTCCGGAGAGGCCTGAACCACTTGCACCACATCGTACCAGTCTTTCATCGAGGTGCCATTAATGGCCAAGATACGGTCACCCTCCTGCATCCCTTGACGGATGGCTGCACCATCGGCGGTCAGCTTGGAGACCACTGCTGGAACTTGCGGGCGATAAGGCAAGAAGCCTAGCTCTTCTAAGGGAGATTGAGACTGATCTTTGAGAAAATTCTGAATAGGGAGCTGAAAGGTTTTAGTCTCACCTGACCGCTCAGCCTGAATACTGATATTGCCAGTTTCACCGACACGATCGACCAGCGCATAGCTGAGCTTTTCCCAGGTTTCGACCTTCGTTCCGTCTATCGCAACAATTTTATCCCCTTGCTGCATATGTACAGTAGCGGCAGGCGTATCGGGAATAATCTTGCCGACCCGGGTATTTAGCTGTTCCTGAGCAGGTAAAAACAATATCCAGAAGAGAACCACAGCCAGCACCAGATTGATTAAAGGACCAGCAGCCACAATCGCGATACGCTTCCAGGGATGCTGACGGTTAAAGGCTTTGGGTAAGTCTTCTTCCGCGACATTGCCTTCACGTTCATCCAGCATCTTCACATACCCACCTAAAGGCAAAGCAGAGAGCTGATACTGGATACCTGATTTTTTGGAGGTCCATTTGATCAGAGTCGGGCCAAAACCAATCGAGTAAACCAACACTTTAACGCCCAGTTTACGTGCCACAATGTAGTGACCAAACTCGTGAATCGCAATTAAGGGACCGAGTAACAGGATTGCAGCGGCAATAATAAACAAGGCGTTCATCTCTTAACTTCCTTTATTCACCACAAATTGCTGTGACAAACCTCGTGCGGTCTGATCTGCCTGCAAAATAGTTTCCAGATCATATGCAGGCTGATTATCCATCTGGTTCAGGACACTTTCAACCACCTGAGGAATTTGGGTAAATCTAATCTCTTGATTCAAGAAGGCAGCCACAGCAATCTCATTGGCTGCATTTAAAATCGTCGGTGCAATTCCGCCGCTCTGCATAGCTTGGCGGGCCAGCTTTAATGCAGGAAAACGTTCCACATCCGGCTCCTGAAAATTCAGCTGTGAATGTATAAATAGATCTAATGGTGCGATATGGGTACTGATTCGCTCAGGCCATGCCAAAGCATGTGCAATTGGCGTTCCCATATCCGGATTGCCCATTTGTGCCAAAGTCGATCCATCTACATATTGCACCATGGAATGAATAATACTCTGTGGATGCACAACGACTGTAACAAATTGTTCTTCAACTGCAAATAAATGGCAGGCTTCGATCAATTCCAGCCCTTTATTCATTAAAGTCGCTGAATCTACCGAAATTTTTTGCCCCATGGACCAGTTAGGATGTTTACAGGCCTGCACAGGTGTCACCTGCTCAAGCTCTTCCAGACTATGATTTAAAAATGGGCCGCCTGAGGCGGTCAGTAGAATCTGCTGTACGCCGAGTTTCGGCTGGCCATTGCGCTCTGCCTCAAAGTAGTTTTGCGGCAGACACTGGAAAATGGCATTATGCTCAGAGTCTACAGGCAGCAATAAGGCACCATGCTGACGCGCAGCCTGCATCATGATATCACCGGACATCACCAAGGCTTCTTTATTGGCCAGTAGAACGCGTTTAGCTGCTTTTACTGCTGCCAATGTCGGCAACAAACCTGCTGCACCAACAATTGCCGCCATCACGATATCCACCTCAGGATGTTCGGCAACTGCAATTAAACCGGCCTCATCCTGCAAAATCTCGATATCAGACAATCCCTGCTGCTCAAGCAGATGGGCAAGCTCATCTACCTTTTCAGAAGGCACCACAGCAACTTTGGGGTGATACTGCTGGCAGATTTCAGCCAGTTCAATCATACGACTTTGCGCTGTCACAGCGAAAACCGAGTAAGCTTCAGAGTGCTGCTGCAGAATCTTTAAAGTACTTTGACCAATGGAACCTGTAGCACCCAGTATACAAACAGCTTGTGACATTTATAAATTTACGCCAATAAGTTTTAAGATATAGATACCAGTTGCAAAAATTGGAGCTGCAGCCAGCAAAGAATCAATCCGGTCCAGCACACCGCCATGACCGGGCAGAATACGACCAGAATCCTTGATTCCGGCACGACGCTTGATCATGGATTCAAACAGATCACCCAAGACCGAACTAAAGACGGTTACGATAGATAAAATCAGAAATAGGCTGAGTTCGGCCCAAGTCATTTCCAGATATAAGGAAGCCACGGCGATTACGATCAGCATTGAAGTCACAATACCGCCATATAGCCCTTCGACAGACTTGTTCGGGCTGACATTCGGCGCAAGCTTTTTCTTGCCAAATTTACGCCCTACAAAATACGCCCCGCTATCTGCACCCCACACCAGCAGGAATAGGTACATCAACCACCAAGGTGAATTTTGCCAAACCGAGAAGATTGCCGTTACAGCTGCTGAAATTAAAATAATACCAAGACCTTGCAGACTGACATTGTACCAGCCGTCGTAATCAGGATAGGATTTCACCCAGTAGATGCTGAGCAGCCAGGTCATGATCGAAGCAGCCCATAATAATAAGGCAACATCCCAGTAATATAAGGCCAGTGCAGATAAGGCTGCGGTCATCAGACCATAACCCCATCCCACCGGCTTGATTACATTTTTAGATTTTCGCGGCATGAGCTTAAACCATTCATAGCCTGCAACCCCAGCAGCCACAACCATTAAGGCAAACATTGGATAATGTGATTTGGTAGCAAACATGCAGCTGATCACTACGGCTACCAACACCAATGCGGTTATAATCCGCTCAAACATGTTTAGTTCTCAAGTTTTTCCTGACAAATCTGTTCTGATGTTTTGCCGAAACGACGCTCACGCCCACCAAATACAGCCAGCGCATCATCAAATTCTTCTACAGTAAACTCAGGCCATAAAGTTTCAGTAAAATATAGCTCTGCATAAGCCGCCTGCCAGAGCAGGAAATTAGACAGACGGAAATCTCCACCTGTACGAATCAGCAAATCCACAGCAGGCAAATCACCTAAACAGACATATTGACCAAAGACATCAGCATCAATTGCATCAAGATTTAATTTATTTGTTAAAACATCTGCAGCAATCTGCTTCGCAGCGTGTGCCATATCCCACATACCGCCATAACTGATGGCAATGGTAAGTGTCATACTGTTGAAATTAGCAGTCCTTTGTTCAGCATGCAACATTAGTGATTGCAGTTCAGGAGATAAACGCGAGCGATCTCCTATAAAACGCAGTGCAATATTGAACTTTTCCATGCGAGGCAATTGCTCATGAATCGTATCTAGCAGCAGATTCATCAGCAATTCAACTTCATATTGAGGACGATTCCAGTTTTCGCTGGAAAATGCAAAGACAGTCAGCGCCTGAATATTTCTTTTTTTACAATGTTCTACAATCGGATCCAGAACCGTTTTTCCTTCACGGTGTCCATCACCTTTCTGCATCTGATTTTTTTTGGCAAAACGATTGTTGCCATCCATAATGATGGCAACATGTTTTGGAAGATGGGGGTTTTCTTCAGCAGTGGTCATTGATGAATTAAACCTTCATCAATTCAGCTTCTTTCGCAGCCAAGCGTTTATCTACTTCAGCAACAAATTTATCTGTAATTTTCTGGATGTCGTCAGATGCACGGCGCTCATCATCTTCAGAAATCTCTTTCTCTTTTAATAAGGCTTTAATATCACCCAATACATCACGGCGGATGTTGCGGATTGCAACCTTGGCATTTTCAGCTTCGTTACGTGCCACTTTTTGCATGTCACGACGTGTTTCTTCGGTTAAAGCGGCCATAGGTACACGGATTGCATCTGCCGTAATCGGGTTCAGACCCAGGTCTGATTCACGAATCGCTTTATCAATTGCAGATACCATTGAACGCTCAAATGGCTGAACCAGTAAAGTACGCGAGTCTTCAACACCTACGTTAGCAACCTGATTTAATGGCACATCAGAGCCATAGTAAGGAACCATAACACCGTTTAAAATAGATGGATGTGCACGACCTGTACGAACTTTTGCAAAACCATTTTCCAATGAGTCAAGTGACTTGTTCATACGCTCTTCTGCGTCTTTTTTAAGATCGTTAATCATATGATCTTCCTTACTTAATTCTAAAGAGATAAATGCTAAATTAGCGGCTAGTATAAATGGCTTCAGGACTCACGTCATTAATTCGTGACGTGAGTGCCCTCATTTTCACCCATCACAACGGACAATAAAGCACCAGACTTGTTCATATCGAAGACTTGTAGCGGCACATTGTGATCACGGCATAGACAAATGGCGGTCAAATCCATCACACCCAGCTTTTCATCCAGTACCTGATCGAAGGTCAATGTATTGTATTTTACTGCATCTTCATACTTGCTTGGATCTTTATTATAAACACCATCAACTTTAGTGGCTTTAAGAATCAGATTCGCTTCAATTTCAATACCGCGTAAGCAAGCTGCTGTATCCGTAGTAAAGAATGGGTTTCCTGTACCGGCAACAAATACACACACTTCACCGCGTGTCAGGTGACGGATAGCATCACGGCTAGAATAAGATTCTACAACTGTCCCAATTGGTAAAGCTGACAGTAAGCGTGTTTTGATATTACGGCGCACCAAGGCATCACGCAGGGCCAGACCGTTCATTACAGTCGCCAGCATCCCCATTTGATCGCCTGTTACCCGACCGACCAGACCGTCTTTTTGTAGCTGGCTACCACGATACAGGTTACCACCACCGACCACGATACCGACTTGAACACCCAAACCAACCAAATGGGCAATCGATAAAGACATCTGATCCAGGATCTGGGCATCAATCCCCATGTCTTTATTCCCTGCCAGTGCTTCACCAGAAAGCTTTAACAGGATACGACCAAATCGAGGTTTTTTAGAATCCAACATCTTCCAACTCCAAAGTATTCAATTCAAAATATTTTTAATTCAAAATCTTAAGCAGACTTGATCGAAATCAGCTTGGCAAACAGGTCATATTCGTCTGCATCAGTAATTTCAACCTCGAGCACATCACCCGCCTTAATCCTGTTTTTATCAATATCTTCTACAAAGACATTGCCATCAATTTCAGGGGCGTCGGCATAAGAGCGTGCAACGGCAACCGGGAATTCATCTTCCAGGTCATCAACCAGCACAGTCATGGTCTGACCAATACGCTTTTGTAGTTTTGCCGCGGAAATTTCCTGCTGTACCTGCATGAAACGTTCATAACGCTCCTGCTTGATTTCTTCCGGCACATGATCCGGCAAATCATTGGCCGTTGCACCTTCAACCGGTGAATAGGTAAAGCAGCCTACACGGTCCAGCTGCGCTTCTTTGAGCCATTTCAGTAATATCTGGAAGTCTTCTTCAGTTTCACCCGGGAAACCGACCACAAAGGTAGAGCGAATCACCAGCTCCGGACATTTTTCACGCCAGAGCTTTAAGCGCTCCAGTGTGTTTTCACTGTGCGCCGGACGTTTCATCAGCTTTAAAATACGCGGGCTGGCATGCTGGAATGGAATGTCCAGATAAGGCAGAATTTTACCTTGGGCCATCAGATCAATGACTGCATCGACGTGCGGATAAGGATAGACATAGTGCAGACGCACCCAGATGCCAAGCTGACCTAAAGCTTCGCACATGTCATAGAATTTGGTTTTAACCGGCTGACCGTTCCAGAAATCCAGCTTATATTTGGTATCGACGCCATAAGCCGAAGTGTCTTGAGAGATCACGAGTACTTCTTTAACACCGGCGCGTTTGAGTGCTGCTGCCTCTTCAAGTACGGAACCGACAGGACGGGAGACCAGATCACCACGCATGCTCGGAATAATACAGAAGGTACAACGGTGGTTACACCCTTCCGATATTTTTAAGTATGCATAATGTTTAGGAGTTAAGCGGATACCCTGCTCAGGCACCAGATCAATAAATGGATTGTGTTTTGGTGGTTCAGGCACATATTGATGAACCGCATCCATCACTTCTTCATAGGCTGCTGCACCTGTCACTTTCAGGACATTCGGATGCATTTGACGAATTTTGTCTTCGTCTTTACCCAGACAACCTGTTACGATGACACGACCATTCGCGCTCATCGCTTCACCGATTGCATCTAAAGACTCTTGTACTGCAGATTCAATAAAACCACAAGTATTTACAACAACTAAATCAGCACCGTCATAATCCGATGCGACATCATAACCTTCAGTCTTTAACTGAGTTAAAATTCGTTCGGAATCTACCAATGCCTTAGGACAACCTAAAGAAACAAAACCGACTTTGGGGGATTTCATGAATCTGCGCTCCACTAGAATGCGCGTATTGTATGACTTTTCTAATCATAAAAATAGTTGAAAAGCTGACTCTTTGCATCACGCACCAAAATAACGCTATAAAATAACCAACACAAATAGCAATGCACCAAAATGAATCATTTTTAGTTTACAGGCTGAATTTAATCCGTTATACCTGGATTTATTGATGTGCTTCTCGCGTATTTCGTGCATTTTCAGCCGGATTTTATAGAGTTTTAAAGTTGGCGTGCATCTTGCTTAATCCGCCTAACTCTTGAACTTTAAATTTTTTTATTGGGCTTTATGAAGATGCCATTGCGCCATTTTAAAACAGGGAAACAACTGCTAATGGATCAGCCTAATTCGATTGACTATCGTGTTTTGGTGGATAATATGACCACCGCTATTTTGCTGGTAGACCGCGATCTAAATATCTTTTATCTCAACTCGGCCTGCGAAGCCTTATTTGATATCAGTTTATTACGCGCATACGGCACGCCAGTCATGAATATCCTGCATGTACCCACCGATGAGTTTAATACTGAAGAAGCACTGCTCAATACCTTGAGAACAGCTCAACCTTATACACGCCGTGAAGCCACGCTAAATGTCAACTTTAAAGACATTCATGTGGACTATATGGTGTCACTCTTAAATGCCGGCAAGGACTATCACCCACTTCTGCTGATTGAGCTAAATCAGCGTGACCGTATGCTGAAAATCTCCCGTGAAGAAAACTTTAGTCAGCAGCATCAGGTTGCCCGCCTGCTCATTCGTGGAGTCGCCCATGAAATCAAGAATCCGCTGGGAGGAATTCGTGGTGCGACCCAGCTCTTGGCACGCAGCCTGAATGATCCGCAATATAAAGAATTTACTGACATTATTATCAGTGAGGTGGACCGGCTTAGAAATCTGGCCGATACCATGCTCGGTTCACGCCAGTTGCCGAGTTATCAAATGGTGAATGTACATGAACCACTTGAACGTGTCCGCGCGCTGATCGTAAACCAGACCAAGAAAAAAATTAAGATCATTCGTGATTATGACCTTTCTTTGCCTGAAGTTCTGGCAGACCGTGATCAATTGATTCAGGTCATGCTGAATATCTGTGCCAACGCCATTCAAGCCATAACGGAAAATAAAGATTTTTTCATCGAGCATCAGCCTGAGCTGATTTTAAGAACCCGGATTCAGCGCCTGATTACGATTAACGGTACGCTGCACCGTTCGGTGATCCGTATTGATATTGAAGATAACGGCCCTGGTGTTCCGGAAGATATTCTGGAATCGATCTTTTATCCGCTCGTTACCAGCCGTGCCAAAGGCACCGGACTTGGCCTCAGTATTGCTCAAAATATTATCCATCAGCACAACGGCATCATTGCCTGTCATTCCGCACCCGGAAAAACCATATTTAGCTTATATTTACCTTGGGAGTCAGACCATGCCACACAATAAAATATGGATCATTGATGATGATCGGACCATGCGCTGGGTGCTGGAAAAAACCTTCAAGGAAGAAGGCTTTGATGTCACCAGCTTTGAAGAGGCACAATCGGCTCTCGACCAGTTAAATAGTAATGCGCCTGACGTAATTTTAACCGATATCCGCATGCCCGGTATTGATGGCCTGACCTTTTTAAGCAAAGTCAAACATAAGTATCCTGACCTGCCTGTCATTATTATGACGGCGCACTCTGATCTGGAATCGGCAGTATCCAGTTATCAGACCGGCGCTTTTGAATATCTGCCAAAACCGTTTGATATTGATGAAGCACTGGCTTTGGTCAATCGTGCAATTTTACATCTGAGTAAATTACAGCAGCAGGAATCTGCCAGAACAGCACCAGCTATTCAGTCTACAGAAATTATTGGCGAATCACCGGCGATGCAGGAGGTCTTCCGTGCCATTGGCCGTTTATCCCAGTCGCATATTACGGTATTAATTAATGGTGAATCCGGTACCGGTAAAGAACTGGTCGCTCATGCCCTGCATCGTCATTCGCCGCGCAGTAATAAACCCTTCATTGCCCTGAATATGGCCGCGATTCCCAAAGACTTGATCGAAACCGAATTGTTTGGTCACGAAAAGGGAGCTTTTACCGGGGCAAATACACAACGTCAAGGCCGTTTTGAACAGGCCAATGAGGGTACCTTATTTTTAGATGAAATTGGCGATATGCCTTTTGAGACCCAGACCCGCCTACTGCGTGTTCTGGCCGATGGCGAGTTTTACCGTGTCGGTGGTCATATTCCGGTTAAAGTCGATGTGCGTATTGTCGCAGCCACCCATCAGGATCTGGAAAAACTGGTACAGGATGGACGTTTCCGCGAAGACTTATATCATCGCCTGAATGTCATTCGAATTCATATTCCAAAACTGGCTCATCGCAGTGAAGATATTCCAATGCTGGCACAGCACTTTTTGGCACTTGCTGGCAAAGAGTTAGGCGTTAACCCTAAAATCTTGCGCCCAGAGACTCAGGAATATATGCAAAAGCTCCCTTGGCAAGGGAATGTGCGTCAACTGGAAAACACCTGTCGCTGGCTCACCGTCATGATTACCGGTCGTGAGATCTATCCTCAAGACCTGCCACCAGAGTTAAAACAGATTCCTATCCAGCAGCAGGATGCAAGCGCTCTAATTCCGAATCCAAATCAGATTGCAGCCTCTCAGTGGGATGAATTACTTGGCCAGTGGGCTATTCAAAAACTCAAAAATGGCGAAATGAAATTACTGGATGTTGCCACCCCGATGTTTGAACGCACTCTGATTAATGCAGCCCTGCAACAAACCCGTGGCCGTAAACGTCATGCCGCAGAACTGCTAGGCTGGGGACGCAACACTCTCACCCGCAAACTCAAAGAACTTGGAATGGACAGTGCCGATGACGATGTTGAAGAAGAGGCTGAAACCTAATTATTCAGGTGTGTATTTCATCAATAGATTGCGCTGCAAGTTAAAACTGGACAGATGAGGCATAAAAGAAAGGAAATAGCGAGATTCTTGTCAAGTTTTATAACGAAATCCAAGAGAGTGTTAGCTCTATAAGCAAGAACAAAGCATCGCTGTGTTCACTGTGCAAGAAGACGAATATGTTTTTTGTTATCTCGTTATGAGCCATTCATTTAGAAAGACTAAATCTCTTGTCTCTTGCCTTATACCAACTAAGAAAATCTTACGAGATAGATCTTTAGTGTCGAAAACACAGACGAAATATCAATAGACCCTAAACTTAACCATAAAAAAGCGCCAACTAATTGGGCGCTTTTTTATTAATCTGATTTTTAAAGAATCAGGGAGCAATACCGATATAGCGGGAATATCCCTGTATCCCCAAATCTGATTTTAAAATCAGATAGTCTGGATAACGACTTACACTAATCTCGGCAAACATATTGACCAGATCATCATTGGCGTGCAGATCATCCACCGAACGCAGCATGGTCTGTTCAAATTCATCGGTAATATATTCAAAACCAATATCCATGGCGATAAATAAGGTATGTTCGCAAGGCTGGATATACTGCTCTTCTTGCCAGTTAATAATTTTCTGCTGACAATGTGGACAGGCAATATTATCAGTCGCTGCAATATCCAGCTGAATTAATTGATAGCTCATCTTTCATATTCAAATCTTATCTGAGCCTATCTTAGCAAAAAATAGTAGCCGAATAACAACCCGATACTATTTCCATCAAAGCAGTCCTAGTCTAATGGCGATCAGTAAATGGCACTCAAACTCCAAACATAAAAAATGCCAGTCAGTGCTTCAATGACTGGCATGAGATGATTAGCCTTCTTTTTTTCAGAAAAACCGTCTTAAATCAGGCTTTATCTCCTATCTTATAGCGAGACAGCACGGTTACAGCCACAGCAGAAATCACGACTGCTGGCAAACTTGCCCACAAAATACCGGTTGCACCCAAACCTAAAGCCAAGATCTTGCCGGACAGCAATGGACCAGTCATCGCACCCAAACGTCCAAGCGAGATTGCAGTACCCACCCCTGTGACTTTACCTGAACCGGTATAGAATATCGGGGAAATACCATACAGAATTGATTGTCCACCGGTTGAGAAAATCCCACCCATCAGTCCTGCCAAGATCAGCAATGGAATCACCTGACTGCTAAAGAGCAGGACCAATGCAATCGCCAGACCAACATAAATGATCATCGCGACTTGCCACAGCTTTAAGCGATCTAGCAAATAACCCAGACCCAAGGTACCAATCACCGCTCCCACCTGAAAGATCAGCATGATACTAAAAGCTTCCTGCTTGGATAAACCTTGTTCCATCAACAAGTTCGGTAACCAGCTAATCAGAATATAGTTAATCATCAAGGTAAAGAAAAAGCCAAACCATAGCGGTACGGTACGTTTATAGCGCTGCTCTTTAAAAAGTACATCTGTCATGGCCGGTACAGCAACATCCTGCTGCCCGGCTTGCTCGAACTGAGCCGTACGTGGTTTATCCTTCAGAATAAAAGCCATAAATGGAAGCAGGACCAAAGGTGTCAAGCCACCAATCAAGAATAGGGTTTGCCAGCTGATATCTTGAAAGCAGATAGCCAGACCCGCTACAAAAATCGCTCCTACAGGCAAACCGCAGTACATCAGACTATTTAACTTGCCACGGTTGGCTTCTGTCGCTTCATCTCCCACTACAGAAATCATGGTGGGCATCGCCGCACCTAAACCCAGTCCAGTTAGGAACCGTGCTACATATAAAACCTCAACACTCGGCGCAATCGCGGTAAGTGCGAAGAATATTCCAAAAATTGCCACAGATAACATCAAGACACATTTTTGCCCCAGATAGTCGGCAATACGGCCACCAAAAAAAGCCCCGAAGAGCATGCCGAAAACACCCAGACTGAACACATAGCCCATCTGCACCTGACCCAATACAAATGTTTCTGCAATTCCTTTTGCAGCAATTCCAGGTGCCTGCAAGTCAAAGCCTTCAAAAAATGCGACCCAAAAACACAAAAAAATCACCAGGAGTTTTTGTGTTTTCTCCTTTGGCGCCAACATCATGATTGATCTCCTTCAATAAAAGGCTCTGTCTATATTTAGCCTACTATTGAATTGTTCAGCGAATCGAGCTAAATAAACACCACTACAATAGTAGGATTTATGCTCGAGTCCTGAGCTTATTTAAGAAGAATAAGATCTAAAATCAATAACAACATGAGAAACACCAAATAAGCAAAAATATTAAATTTATACTTATCAATAATTTATAAAATTAGTAACTTATAACTATAGAATCATCATTTTAAATGATCATCTTCCCGATTCAATAAAAAAGCCCGCATTTAGCGGGCCTTTTTAATTCAAACGATTAAGCAGACTTCTTGGTTTGGGCATTCTTACGAATCGTAATCATCACCAACTGCACTGCTGCAGGTGTCACTCCCGGAATACGGCTCGCCTGACCTAACGTTTCAGGACCCACATCCTTCAGTTTCAGAGTAATTTCACGGGAAAGGCCCGAGACGGCGTCATAATCAAAGTCTGCAGGAATTCTGGTTTCCTCAAGACGCTTCATTTGTGCCACATCTTGATGCTGACGGTTGATATAACCTGCGTATTTCACCGCAATCTCGATCTGATCACCAACCTGCTGTGACACTTCAGAGCCAGTAAGTTCT
Organism: Acinetobacter sp. S4397-1; assembly: GCF_024129285.1. Taxonomy (NCBI): domain Bacteria; kingdom Pseudomonadati; phylum Pseudomonadota; class Gammaproteobacteria; order Moraxellales; family Moraxellaceae; genus Acinetobacter; species Acinetobacter sp. S4397-1. The sequence goes on along the minus strand of NZ_JAMXXZ010000013.1, from coordinate 27,399 downwards.
GCGATTTGTGCAAAAGTAATATTCGGACGTTTCAGCAGATCAATCGCAGAACATTCTTTGGAAAGATCTGCACCTGTCATCTCTACGAATTTTTTACCCATCGGGTTATTTGGGGCTGCCCATAGATCTTGCAAACGCCCTGTTTCACTCTCGACAGCTTCCATTTTTTCACAATATGCTGCCCAGCGCTCATCATCTACCAGACCAAGTTCACGGCCAATTGGCGTTAAGCGCTGATCCGCATTGTCTTCGCGCAGCATCAAACGGTACTCTGCACGTGAAGTAAACATACGATACGGTTCTTTGGTTCCCAAAGTAATCAGGTCATCCACCAGGACTCCCATATACGCTTCATCACGTTTCGGGGTCCACTGCTCCTGGTCCCAGGCACGACGTGCAGCGTTCAAGCCTGCAAGCAGACCTTGCGCCCCCGCTTCTTCATAACCGGTAGTACCGTTAATTTGACCAGCAAAATACAGGTTGTTGATCGCTTTGGTTTCAAGCGTAAACTTCAAGGCTTGCGGATTAAAATAATCATATTCAATTGCATAACCTGGACGAAGAATATGCGCATTCTCCATACCACGGATTGAACGCACCAACTCAAACTGAACATCAAATGGCAATGACGTTGAAATACCATTTGGATAAAGCTCGTGTGTATCCAGTCCTTCTGGTTCCAGAAACACCTGATGCGAATCTTTGTCCGCAAAGCGGTGAATCTTATCTTCAATAGAAGGACAGTAACGTGGACCAACTCCCTCGATCACACCGGTATACATCGGAGAGCGGTCTAAACCACCACGGATAATCTCATGGGTTCTTTCATTTGTATGCGTAATCCAGCAATTTACCTGTTCAGGATGCATTGAAGCATCTCCCATGAACGACATGGTCGGTGACGGGAAATCGCCCGGCTGTGCTGTCATGACTGAGAAGTCAACAGAGCGTGCATCAATACGTGGGGGTGTTCCGGTCTTTAAGCGCCCTACAGGAAGTTGCAGCTCACGTAAACGATGTGCAAGAGAAATAGAAGGCGGATCACCCGCACGGCCACCACTCGACTTTTCCAGACCGACATGGATGATGCCACCCAGGAATGTACCCGCAGTCAGCACCACAGTTTTGGCATCAAAGCGAATGCCCATTTGGGTCACGACGCCTTTGACAGTATCGCCTTCAACAATCAGGTCATCTGCAGCTTGCTGGAAAATATCCAGATTCGCCTGGTTTTCCAAAGTCTCACGAATTGCAGCCTTGTAGCGTACACGATCCGCTTGCGCACGTGTGGCACGTACTGCTGCACCTTTACGTGAGTTTAAAATACGAAATTGAATACCACCTTTATCAGCAGCCAGCGCCATTGCTCCGCCCAAGGCATCAACTTCACGCACCAGATGCGACTTACCAATACCACCGATTGCCGGATTACAGCTCATCTGCCCTAAAGTCTCAATATTATGAGTCAAGAGTAAAGTCTGTCGCCCCATACGCGCCGCAGCCAGGGCCGCTTCCGTACCTGCGTGACCGCCACCGATAACAATGACATCGTAAACTTTAGGATAATGCATAGTGGTATATTGAGAGATAAAAAAGGATAGCTGAGTATTATAGCAAAATTTAGCCTAAATTTGACAGAACCCCCTGTAATTTATCTCCACACCATACTTTTTGAGTCCTGCTGAATATTGCAATGTAATCTTAACTTGCAGACTTTATATATAAATTAAACATTTAAGCTTAAAAAATTACTTGATTAACATTGCTTAATTTTGAGTATTTTTTAAGCTATTTATGTTGACATTACAACCAAAGGTATAAAAGATGAATAAGAATTTGTTTCTATCCGCTGCCCTCTGTAGTCTATGTCTCGCCCCGTTTGTGGCTTCAGCAAATGATAAGGTCGAGAAAGTTTATAATGCACAAAAATACCAACAGGTTTGTAAAGGCAAATCACAAGGTGCACCAGTCAGCTTTGCTTACCGCGGTATTATCTGGAATGGTACCTGTGAGCCACAATTTTTCCCATCTTCAGGCACTAGTTCTTTAAGAGGCGATGAACCGGAACTATATAATGCTTGTAGTACAGGCAATGTGACCTCAGTCACCATCAATGGTACTGAAATGCGTGGCAAATGTGCCTTAGGTTTTACCGTTCCTCATCCTCAGAACAATATGATGCAACAAAATCAAACGATGCCTGCAACCACTCCTCAGAGAGGGATGTAAGCTGCCCGAGTAACAGCTTAATTTAAATTCAACTCAAACGGGCAAACTGACTAGTTTTTGTCCGTTTTTTATTTTTTTGTTGCTTATTTGTATAGCTAAGATAAACTTCAAAACACTTAAAAAATGAATAATAAGAAGGAAACTTCATGGACTCGGGGTTTTTTAGTTTATTTTTGCCAATCACTCTGGCAATTATGATGATGGGGCTGGGACTGGAACTGACCTTCAAAGACTTTCTTAAGGTACTTCGCTATCCAAAAGTAATTTTTATTGCCTTGTTTTCTCAACTGGTGATTTTAACCAGCCTGGCATTTCTGATTTGTCTGGTTTTAAACTTGCCTCCTCTGCTGGCAGTCGGGTTGATGCTCCTGTCAGCGTCCCCTGGCGGCCCTACAGCGAATTTGTTCAGTTATTTATATAAGGGGGATGTTGCACTTAATATCACTTTAACTGCTTTCAATACTGTTATCTCCCTCTTTACTTTACCCTTTATTATTAATCTGTCATTACATTATTTTCTTGCTGATCAAAGCAGTATCAGCTTACCACCTGAAAAAATTATGCAGGTTTTTCTGATTACAATTATTCCGGTCATGATCGGCATGCTGGTACGGGCCAAACTCCCTCAACTGTCGATCAGTGCGCACCACACGATGCGCCTGCTCTCTGTGAGTTTTTTATGCATTTTATTTACCTTTGCCATTTTCAGGGAACGTTTCAACCTGATTGAATATTTTGCCAGCGTCGGTACCGCGACAGTATTACTCTGTTTTTCCAGCCTGTTTATCGGTTATTGTCTTCCCTTAATGATGAAGATTCCGGAAAGGATGGTGCGGGCCTGCACTTTTGAAATCGGCATTCATAACACGGCCATTGCCATGACCATTGCTATTTCGGTTTTAGACAATGTCACGATTGCTATCCCGGCCGGAATTTACAGTATTGTAATGTATGTTTTTGCCACGATTTTTGGCTGGATGATCAGTCGTCAAAAAGTAAATTATAGACCTAACCGTCACTTACCCAATTTGTAATTTTCTTGGCATGACCAGATTTAAGCTGTATGCTTTTTTCAAAGTAAATCAAAACGATTAGAATAATTTTACCAAGGAGTATGCAGATGGATTCTGGCATTATTACTATATTTTTACCCCTCGCTCTGGCGATTATTATGGTGGGTTTGGGGCTGGAGCTCACGCCCAAAGATTTTGCACGCGTGACCCAGCATCCCAAAGCCGTGCTGGTCGCCCTGTTCTGTCAGCTCGTACTGCTGGTTGGTATTGCCTTTGTACTGTGTAAGCTGCTGGCGCTTCCACCTCTACTTGCTGTTGGCCTAATGCTCCTGGCTGCTTCTCCCGGTGGGAGTACCGCCAACCTGTTTAGCTATCTATTCAAGGGAGACCTGGCCCTAAATATTACTCTCACTGCCATTAACTCAGTGATTGCGGCGCTGACCTTGCCATTGATTGTTAACTTTTCAATTATGCACTTCATGCAGGACAGCCAGCAAATCAGCTTACAGTTTGCAAAAATCCTGCAGGTCTTTGGCATTATTCTGCTTCCCGTCGGAATTGGCATGCTGATTCGCCGCTATTCTCCAGAACTGACCAAGAAACTGAATAAACCCCTGCGTATTTTTGCAGTCATTTTCCTGCTCCTGATTATCGCAGGGGCCATTTATAGTGAACGTAGCAATATTACTGAATACTTGGCTCAAGTGGGTCTGGCCGCTGTACTGTTCTGCATTTTCAGCCTGAGCATTGGTTATTTTGTTCCGCGTCTGATGAATATCAATACAGCTCAGGCTCGGGCCAGTGCATTTGAAATTGGCATTCATAATAGTACTTTAGCCATGACCATTGCGTTGACAGTCATGTCCAGTACGGCAGTCGCCATGCCAGCTGCCGTGTACTCGATCTTTATGTATATTTTTGCTGCCATCTTTGGTTTCTTGCTTAATCGCTTTGCACCCATTAGCCCTCGACCTGCCTTGTCTAGCGCGCAATAGTAAAAATGCATCCTTTAAACCCGGCTTAAGCTGTCAAGTTTTTGGGATGCAGCTCCATTTATGGCGCTCTTTTATTTTAGTGATAGCCTCACAAGATAGCAGCGCTCATTCCCAAGTTCCGTTACAATAGCTTTTTAAAACATGTAGAAAAGGTTAATTTCTGTGAAGTGGTTACAAATTCATATTACGGTTGATCAGGCTCAAGTTGATTTTACTGAAACCTTACTCAGCTCTCTGGGTGCAGTCAGTGTGACACTGGATGATGCCGAAAACCAAGATTTACTGGAACCACTTCCAGGTGAAACCCCACTTTGGAATAAAGTGATTGTAACTGGCATCTATGCACAGGAAGATGATGAAGAAATTGATGTCAGCGCTCTTGAAACATTTATTTGCCTGCAAATCCCGGATGCTCCAATGCGGCATGAGTTTTTAGAAGACCAGGCCTGGGAAAGAACCTGGATGGATGCCTATGCGCCGATTCAGATTGCAGAAAAATTCTGGATTGTACCGGAATGGATGCAAGCCCCCGAAGCTGATGCTGTCAATATCAAACTTGACCCAGGTCTGGCCTTTGGTACTGGAAACCATGCCTCGACTTTCCTTTGCTTGCAATGGCTCGGAAAAACTGATGTTAAAGACAAGATCGTCATTGACTATGGTTGCGGTTCAGGAATTTTGGCTGTCGCCGCCCTATTACTAGGTGCGAAAAAAGCATATGCCACTGATATCGATCCACAAGCTGTTCTGGCAACCCAACAAAATGCAGAACTGAATGGTGTACTCGACAAACTCTATGTGGGTCTGCCGGAAGAGTTCAATACAGAGCTGGGCGAGCAGAAAGCAGATGTGTTTGTAGCCAACATTCTGGCAGGGCCCCTAATGATGCTTGAGCCTGAGTTTGCAAATTTAGTCAAACCTGAGGCAGAGTTCGCACTTGCAGGTGTGATTGAAGAGCAAGTGACTGAAGTTACTAGCATTTACTCAAAACATTTTGATATATTAGAAGTCGAAAAACGTGATGAAAACTGGTGCCGAATTTCGGGGAAACGCCATAAAAATTAAAGAGTATATAAAGTCTATATGAGTGACAAGCAAACCCATTGCCCTACATGTTCTACAACTTATAAGGTTAGCGTTGCACAATTAACCATAGCGCAAGGTATGGTTTGCTGTCCCAAATGCACCACGACTTTTAATGCTTTATCACATCTGGTGGCTGAGAACCAGAACTCGGTCACTGCTTCTGAATCTGCTTTTGATACTATCGATCATAACAGTCGTTATCCTACTCAGACCGACACATCTGGGCAGCATAACAACCAGGTTCAGCGGCCTCGGCACAGTTTTCTGAATATTTTTGATGAGAAAGTCGAAAACTCGAATATCGACTTGCATACTTACCTAAACAACCTGAACTATTTTAGCACCACCCCGATCAGCGTCTTACCCAGCATGAACTGGGATGAGTCGGACAAGGAACAGGAAAAAAGCTTACTTTATTATGCCGGCTGGAGTCTGTTAAACCTGTCCCTACTTGGACTGCTGTTATTCCAGTTTTTCTGGTTTAATCCCAAATATCTGCAAAATAGCCATGTCATGAGTATGGCATTCACCCAGATCTGCGAAACGTTTAACTGTTCGCATATTAATGAGCATTACAACCTAATTCATATTAATAAAGTCAAAATCAGATCTGTGGCTAAAAACGAGACACAATTTAGTGGTGAACTGGTCAATCTCCATGACCGCAGTCTCAGCCTGCCTATTTTAAGAGTAAACCTGAAAAAACATGGCAAGCAGACCGTGACCTACAACCTGACTTCACAGGAGTATCTGATTGAAAGTCTGGTAAAGGTAGAGCGAATTCCCCAAAACAGTCCCTTCAAGTTTAAATTTAGCCTTCCGGTAGACCGCAAAGACTTCGATAATTATAGTTTAGAAATAATTCGGCCTTAATATGGGTAAAAACTATTAAAAAATCGAAAAAAGTTTAAAAAAATGCAGTTTTCTTGCTCACTTTTTCCTAGAAAATGGTATTATACGCGCCACAAAAGCTATGTGCTGCAAACTCCTCGCTACTTTTCCACAACAAATACAGTCTTAACTAATGCGCTATAAAATTTATTGCGTATTGAGCAGATTTTTTGTTTGGATTTTGGTCAGTAACAAAACTTTAATTATTGTTACGCTTATTTTTCGACCAAACCGCAGAGATATGTCAAGCTACAAGCTCAATGTAATGACCAAGTTTTAGAACTCTAGTTTTAGGATCTAAAATTGGAGTTCATTTAAATTTCTAGACCACTTTTATATATCACTTTACCCAAGTGATATTTATTTTTCGGATTAATTCGCATGAATAGCAAGTCTCCTATTTTTACTGCACAATCTGATGTCGCTCTACGTATTCATGTAGATCGCGCAGTTCGCCACTACTTTGCACAACTGCAGGGCGAGCAACCTTCTCAGGTGTATGACATGGTGCTAGCAGAAATGGAGAAGCCTCTTTTATCTGTAGTTCTAGAGTACACACGTGGCAACCAGACACGTGCTGCTGAGATTCTCGGACTTAACCGCGGTACTTTACGTAAAAAGTTAAAAGCTCACGGTTTAATGAGTGAATAAATGATAAAATGCTTGCGGCTTCCGCAGGCATTTTTTTCGACCTGTATTTAGCTAATTTGTTTTAATTCTTGAAAACTGTGACGAAGATCATGACTATTAAACGCGCTTTAATCTCTGTTTCCGACAAGACTGGTATTGTTGAGTTTGCCCAAAACCTTGCTGCTCTTGGGGTAGAAATTTTATCTACTGGTGGTACATACAAATTATTAAAAGACAATAATATTGCCGTAGTTGAAGTTTCAGAGCACACTGGTTTCCCAGAGATGATGGACGGCCGTGTAAAAACTTTGCATCCAAAAATTCATGGCGGTATCTTGGCACGTCGCGGACTGGATGAAGCTGTAATGGCAGAACACAGCATCGATGCCATCGACCTTGTTGTTGTGAACTTATATCCATTTGCAGCCACTGTAGCAAAACCAAACTGTTCACTTGCAGATGCGATTGAAAACATCGACATCGGTGGCCCAACTATGGTTCGTGCTGCTGCAAAAAACCATGCTTCTGTCGGTATTGTAGTAAACGCTTCTGACTACTCAACCGTTATTGCTGAGTTAAAAGCAGAAGGTGCTTTGTCTTATGCTACTCGTTTTGACCTAGCGGTTAAAGCGTTTGAACATACAGCGCAATACGATGGCATGATCGCTTCTTATCTGGGTGCTCGCGTAGGTAAAGAAGAAGGTCAGGCAGACAAATTTGCACGTACTTTCAATACGCAATTAAATAAAGTTCAAGACCTTCGTTATGGTGAAAACCCGCATCAATCTGCTGCCTTCTATGTAGAAGACACAGCGACTGAAGCGTCTGTTTCAACAGCTAAACAGTTACAAGGTAAAGAGCTCTCTTATAACAATATCGCAGATACAGATGCAGCACTTGAATGTGTGAAATCATTCGCTAAACCTGCGTGTGTGATTGTAAAACATGCCAATCCATGTGGCGTTGCGGTGTCTTTAGATGGCATCCAGGCGGCTTATGACCTGGCTTATGCAACTGACCCTGAATCTGCATTCGGTGGCATCATTGCATTCAACCGTGAACTAGATGTCGCAACTGCACAAGCAATTGTGGATCGTCAATTCGTTGAAGTGATCATTGCACCTAGCGTTGCTGAAGGCGTTCTTGAAGTAACAGGCGCGAAGAAAAACGTACGCGTTCTGGTATGTGGCGAACTTCCAGCAATCGATGCGCGTCAATCTCAACTCGACTACAAGCGTGTCAACGGTGGTTTACTGGTTCAAGACCAGGACTTGGGCATGATCACTAAAGATGACCTTAAAGTTGTGACTAAACGTACGCCAACTGAACAGGAAATTGATGACATGATCTTCGCCTGGAAAGTTGCGAAATATGTAAAATCAAATGCGATTGTGTATGCGAAAAATCGTCAAACGATTGGTGTAGGTGCAGGTCAAATGAGCCGTGTCAACTCTGCGCGTATTGCTGCAATTAAAGCTGAACATGCAGGTCTCGTAGTTGAAGGTGCAGTAATGGCATCTGACGCATTCTTCCCATTCCGTGATGGTATTGATAACGCTGCAAAAGCTGGCATCAAATGCATTATCCAACCGGGTGGTTCTATGCGTGATGAAGAAACCATTGCAGCAGCTGACGAAGCTGGTATTGCCATGGTCTTCACTGGCATGCGTCACTTCCGCCACTAATTATGTAGTGCCAATGTAATGACAATGTCTTACATGCTGAACAATCTAGATTTTTAATCTTGCATAAAGTCCTCTCCTTTTTAAGTTGAGGGCTTTATGTCATTTTCGATTCATGGAGTATGAACCGATGAATATTTTAGTTTTGGGTAACGGCGGTCGTGAACATGCTTTAGCATGGAAAATCGCACAAGATAAAAAAGTTGCTAAAGTTTTTGTTGCGCCAGGTAATGCCGGGACTGCAACCGAATCAAAATGCGAAAATGTTGCATTAAACATTTTAGACAATGCTGCAATTATCGACTTTGCTAAAAATAATGCGGTTGATCTGATTATCGTGGGTCCAGAAGCACCACTTGTGAATGGTGTCGTAGATGCGTGCCGCGCTGCTGATCTTAAAATCTGGGGTCCAACGCAGTTTGCAGCACAGCTTGAAGGCTCTAAAGCATTTGCGAAGCACTTCTTAAAACGCCACAACATTCCAACTGCTTTCTATGACGTATTTACAGAAGTCGATGCTGCCAAAGCCTTTGTTGAAAAAAATGGTGCGCCAATTGTGATCAAGGCAGATGGCTTGGCAGCCGGTAAAGGCGTAATCGTGGCGATGAGCAACGAAGAAGCATTTGCTGCAATTGATGACATGCTGGCAGGCAACAAGTTTGGTGATGCCGGTTCACGTGTAGTTATTGAAGAATTCCTTGCGGGTGAAGAAGCCTCTTTCATTTGTATGATTGATGGTGACAACATCCTGCCAATGGCAACCTCACAAGATCACAAACGCATTTTTGAAGGTGACCAGGGTCCCAACACGGGCGGTATGGGCGCTTACTCTCCTGCGCCAGTGGTGACAGCTGACGTTTTCGAAAAAACCATGAAAGAAGTCATGCGCCCAACCGTTGATGGTATGAAAGCGGATGGACATGCGTACACAGGCTTCCTGTATGCGGGTCTGATGATTGACGAGCAAGGCCAACCTAAAGTGATTGAATTCAACTGCCGTTTTGGTGACCCTGAAACCCAGCCAATCATGATGCGCTTAAAATCTTCTTTGGTGGAACTGGTGGAAGCAGGTCTTGCAGGCAAGCTGCCAGCAGAAGCTGACTGGGATGAGCGTAAAACTGTCGGTATCGTACTTGCGTCACGTGGCTACCCGGAAACTTCAAGCAATGGTGATGTGATTTCAGGCCTAGACACTGAAATGGCCGATGCCAAAGTCTTCCATGCAGGTACTAAAGCCAATGAGAAAGGTGAAATTGTGACAGCTGGTGGCCGTGTACTTTGTGTAACTGCACTGGGCAATACCATCGGTGAAGCACAAGCCAAAGCTTTGGAACTGTGTGAAAAAGTCACTTTTGACGGTGTTCAATACCGTAAGGATATTGGCTACCGTGCGATTGCGCGTGAAAATACTTAATATTTTCCAGAATCGTTAATTGTAAAAGCCCTATTTTATATAGGGCTTTTTATCGTTCCAGATTTGGATTTTGTGCATTATTTTTTATATTTTTATCACTATAAATTTTATCAGTCCTCCCTCTTCCACCTTTGATCCAAAGCGTTGATGACAAAAACTGGCGTCTAGTCTATACAGTTAAAAAATTTGATCACTGTCGACGTTTACGCCTCCAGCATTTCTTAAATATATTTTCACACCACCTATAGAATTGCTTTATTAGCAGCATGCTTCCTACAGCGTCATAAACATAAAATATATTTTGCAGATAAAAACAATAAAAACAGGTGGTTCCAAGCCTCTTATATCCGTTTTTATGATTTAGATTGGATAAAATCTTATAAAGATCATAAATTAAACCATGACTTCGCCTGCCGATTTTTGATAAAAATAATACTTTGTATTTATTGATTTTTTAGTTGAAACCTCTAATCCTTATTCTACTAAATAGATAAGATCGCATTTTCACTTCACTATTCTGAATATAGCTTTATTGTTATGATGGCGACCATTGAAAGGCGGCTCTCTCCAGTTTTAATACAAAAGAAGGTACACGATTGTTTGATGCTCATCGGGTAGATACTGGAAACTTTAGATGTATGCTTTAGGCAAATACCGTGCGTATTCTGATTTACTTTCAAGCAGGATCGCGATAAAACGCTGCTTTAATACGACTTAAAAGTGCTTATACTTTAGGCAACAAAAAATTAGGATATTTTTTATGAAAAAGTTACTGGGTGTCTTATTGAGTGCATCTGTATTCACTTTAACTGCGTGTAGCAAACAGCAAGCTCCTGACAGTGATGCTGCTCAAGCTAAAAACTCCGGTGAACTGCAAACCGTAACGCTGGCATCTACCGGTTCAGATGCCGACATCTGGCGCTACATTGCAACATTGCCGGAAACCAAGCAAGCAGGTCTCAAGCTGGATGTAAAAAATTTTACCGACTATGTTGCCATGAATACTGCGGTCGCCAATAAAGAAATTGACCTAAACGCATTCCAGTCCTATGCCTATATGGTGGCGTATAATGATGCCAATACACAAAAAATCGCCCCGCTCGCGACCACTTATTTAGAGCCTATGGGGATTTACTCCAGCAAGGTAAAATCCTTGCATGAGTTTAAAACCGGTGCCACCATTGCCATTCCAAATGATGGTGCAAATGAGTCACGCGCCCTCCTGCTATTACAGTCTGCCGGTCTGGTGAAACTTAAACCTGAATTTGACTATGTCAAAGGCACTACGGCCGATGTGACTGAAAACGCCAAACAGATTGTCATCAAACCGATTCAAATGGCGACTGCAGTTCGCGTAAAAGACGAAGTAGATGCGATTGTTTTAGGTAATACTCTGGCAATGGAAGGCGGTTTAAACGTCTTAAAAGATGCGATTTACTATGAGCCAATTGATCAAAGCACTAAAATGAATGTAAATGTTTTAGCGGTGGCAGCAGACCGTCAGAACGACCCGGCACTTCAAAAAGTGGGCGCACTGTATCATACTCCTGCTGTGCAAGCCTATGTTGATGAACACTTTGGTGGCACAAAAGTCGCGGTCAACAAACCCGTTACTTATTTGACCGAAGCTCAGTAATATTTTACCCAATATAAAAACAGGCAAGCTTTTCTTGCCTGTTTTTTGCTGGTAATGCAGTTTTTGACACTATGATTGAATTTAAAAATATTTCCAAACAGTATGAGCTGAAAGGTCAAACCTTGCATGCCCTGAATCAGATCAATCTGCAGATCCCGACAGGCAGTATTTTTGGCATTATTGGATATAGTGGCGCAGGCAAGAGTACATTAATTCGCCTGATTAACCTGCTAGAACGTCCAAGCTCGGGACAAGTTATTATCAATGGTACAGATTTTACGGCCTTGGATGCGAAAGCATTGCGTCAAGAACGTGCAGGTATCGGGATGATTTTCCAGCATTTTAATTTACTGCAAACCCAAACCGTGGCGGCCAATATTGAAATGCCGATGAAACTTCTGGGCTGGAACAAGGCTGAGCGTGAAAAACGTCTGGAAGAATTACTGGATTTTATTGATCTAAAACATAAGCGTAATACCTATCCTGATGAGCTTTCCGGGGGTCAAAAACAGCGTGTCGGTATTGCACGCGCCCTTGCCAATCATCCTAAAATTTTACTCTGTGATGAAGCGACTTCCGCACTTGATCCACAAACCACCAAATCCGTATTACAACTCCTGAAAAAAATCAATGAAGAGCAAGGCATCACGATTGTGATGGTAACGCATGAAATGGATGTGATTGAATCAATCTGTGATTATGTGGCCGTAATGGAAAAAGGTGATGTGATTGAAACCGGCTCTACCTTGCAGATCTTCAGTCAACCGCAGCATCCAACCACCCGAAGTTTTATCCAGACCGTTTTACAGCAGCATTTGCCTGTGAATATTTTAAACAATCTGGAAAATCAGAATCAGCAGAGTATTTATTGTTTAAAATTTCTCGGCAGTTCAGCGCAGGAAACCGTGATTCAAGCGGTGATCAGACAGTTCAATATTAACCTGAATATTCTGTTTGCCAACATGACCGAAATTAATGGCTCCGTGATTGGACAGATGTTTATTCAACTCTCCGGCGATGGCACTGAAATTAACGCTGCCCTGCAATATCTGGAAGATCAAGGTGTGCAGGTATCACAAGCAGGAATACAAGCATGAGAGATTTCATTGTACAGTGGTTGACGACGCTGACTGCACCTTTCTGGAAAAGCTCCCTGTCCATGGACCAGTTCGTCACAGCCTTGCAGGAAACCTTTCACATGGTATTTTTCGCCATGCTGTTTGGCTGTATCTGGGGCTTTGTTCAAGCCATTATTTTACTGCTAACCCGTCCGGACGGCATTCTGCCAAATCGCGTGATTTATCACGGTTTAAATCCAATTGTGAATGCGCTTCGCTCCTTGCCGTTTATTATTCTGCTGATTGCAGTCATCCCGCTGACCAAGTGGATTGTAGGAACATCTATTGGTACTTGGGCGGCGATTGTACCGCTAACCATTTATGTCGGGCCTTATATTGGCCGCCTGATTGAAACCTCGTTGCTGGAAGTAAATGCAGGCATTATTGAGTCTGCACAGGCGATGGGTGCAACTCCAATGCAGATTATTTTCAAATTTGTCCTGCCCGAAGCCCGTAGCTCCCTGATTCTCAATCTGACCACTGCAACCATTAGCCTGATTGGTGCGACAGCGATGGCCGGGGCCGTTGGTGCTGGTGGTATTGGTGATTTAGCTATTTCTTATGGTTATCAGCGTTTTGACACGTCTGTGGTGATCATGACAGTGATTGTCTTATTGATTCTGGTCCAGATTGTTCAAAGTATCGGTGACTGGCTGTCGCGGTTAAGATAAAAATTATAGTTCAGCCCTCTTCGGAGGGTTTTATTTTTCCTCTATAACGATGCAGGACATATTCAGCTCGGTTAACAGTTCATATATGGATCATGGCTCGTTGGCGGGTAATCTAACAATATTTCAGCAAACTAAGAAAAGTTTTTTATGAGTGCACCCAGCAGTGCTGCTCGTTTTTCAAGACTAAAGAAAAATAAGCTGCTCAATTAAATTAAAAGTTCAGCATTTCCCATCAATTTCAAACTGCAACAATAAATCCCATGTTAAACTATCGAGCGGTTTTTGCAGGGACTCATTTATGCACTTTGTTCATCTTGGTATTCATACAGAATTTTCGATTACTGAATCCATCGTACGTATACCTGATTTAGTCAAAGCTGCTGAGAAAGAGCAAATGCCTGCCCTTGCCCTCACCGACTTGTCCAACCTGCATGCAGCAGTAAAATTTTATGGAAAATGCCTAGGAAAAGGCATTAAACCGATTTTAGGTTCAGAAATTCGCCTGAATGATGCCGAACATCGTATGACCTTACTGGCCATGACCAATAAAGGTTGGCGTAACCTGACTGAGCTGGTCTCCGAAGGCTTTATTCGCGGACAGCAACTGGACATTCCGTGCATACAAAAAAAATGGATTCTGGAGCAGTCCGACGACATGATTGCCCTGCTCGGCATACAGTCCGATGTTGGAAAAATGCTTATTACCTCCAATCCACAAAAAGCTGAACCACTATTAGAAGAATGGATTGAAAAATTTGGGAATCGTGTCTATTTAGCACTTAGCCGTACCAATCGTCCAGATGAAGATAACTTCATTCTTGAGGCGGTTAAGCTGGCCAAAAAGTACAATATTGGGGTCGTGGCACATAATGATGTGCATTTTATGACCCGTAATGACTTTGAAGCACATGAAGCGCGTGTATGTATTGCAGATGGCTATGTTCTGGGCGATAACCGCCGTCCCAAAACTTATTCACCTGAACAGTACTTTAAATCTGCCGAGGAAATGACCGAACTTTTTTCGGATATTCCTGCAGCAATTGAAAACACCTACCATATTGCCAAGCGCTGTAATGTAACCTTGCAACTGGGTAAATACTTTCTGCCGGATTATCCGATCCCTGAAGGTCATACCATTGATACTTACTTTGCACATTTGTCTAAAGAAGGTCTCGAAGAGCGTCTGGACTTCCTTTATCCGCCTGCAGAGCGTGACGAGCACTGGGCAGAAATCCGTAAGCCTTATGATGAGCGGATTGAATATGAAATCAACATCATTAACTCGATGGGTTTCCCTGGCTACTTCCTGATCGTCATGGACTTTATTCAATGGTCCAAGAGCAACGGCGTACCGGTAGGCCCGGGTCGTGGTTCAGGTGCGGGTTCACTGGTGGCCTATAGTTTAAAAATTACCGACCTGGATCCGTTACGCTATGAGCTGCTGTTTGAACGCTTCCTGAATCCGGAACGTGTGTCAATGCCCGATTTTGACGTAGACTTCTGTATTACTGGTCGTGACCGGGTGATTGACTATGTTGCACGCACTTATGGCCGTGACGCGGTGTCCCAGATTGCAACCTTCGGTACCATGGCTGCCAAAGGGGCAATTCGTGACGTCGCACGGGTACTAGGCAAATCTTATGGTCTGGCAGATCGGATCTCTAAACTGATTCCAACCAAACCGTTGGGTCTAACATTGGAAGAGTCGCTGGAAGCCGAACCGCAACTCAAGGATTTGGTGACCAATCCCTCGAATCCTGACTATGATGATGCTTCTGAGATCTGGGAAATGGCTCTCAAACTTGAAGGCATTACCCGAAATACCGGTAAACACGCCGGTGGTGTGGTCATTTCACCGACCAAGATTACCGATTTCTCTGCGGTCATGTGCGATGCTGATGGTACCGGACGCGTGGCACAGTTCGATAAGGACGATGTTGAATCTGCCGGTCTGGTGAAGTTTGACTTCTTAGGCTTGCGTAACCTGACCGTGATTGAAGATGCGGTCAAGAACATCAATAAACGCATTCAGAGTGAAAAACCGCTGGATATTGCCTATATCCCGCTAGATGACAAAGACGCCTACCTCGTATTTGCTAATGCCAACACCACCGCCGTCTTCCAGTTTGAATCTGTCGGCATGAAAAAGATGCTGAAAGAGGCGCGTCCTAGTAAGTTCGAAGAAATTATTGCCTTTGTATCTTTATACCGTCCTGGTCCGATGGATCTGATTCCTGACTTTATTCACCGGATGCATGGTGGCGATTTTGAATATCTGCATCCCCTGTTGGAAGGTGTCCTGGAACCGACCTACGGAATTATGGTGTATCAAGAACAGGTGATGCAGGCTGCGCAGTACTGTGCCGGTTATACCTTGGGCGGTGCGGACTTGCTGCGCCGGGCCATGGGTAAGAAAAAGCCTGAAGAAATGGTCAAACAGCGTAAAATCTTCATTGAAGGCGCTGCAAAAAAAGATATTGATGAAGCCACAGCCAACCATATCTTTGACTATATGGAAAAGTTTGCCGGCTATGGTTTTAACAAATCACATGCGGCTGCCTATGCTTTGGTGGCCTATCAGACTGCCTGGTTAAAAGCCCATTATCCGGCTGAGTTTCTGGCAGCAGTCATGTCCTCGGAAATGCAGAACACCGATAACGTGGTCTTCCTGATTGACGACTGCCGTAAAAACAATCTGGAAGTGTTACCACCTTCAGTCAATATGTCGATTTACCAGTTCCACGCCATTGATGAAAAAACTATTGTGTATGGTCTAGGTGCGATTAAAGGCGTGGGCGAAGCGGCAATGCAATCGGTGATCAACTCACGTAACGAGCAAGGCCCTTATAAAGACCTGTTTGATTTCTGTCACCGGATCGACTTGAAGAAAATCAATAAGCGTACTCTGGAAGCCTTGATCCGTGCGGGCGCACTCGACTGTCTGGGAATTGAACGTGCAGATTTGATGGTACAACTGCCTCAAGCCGTTCAGGCAGCAGAACAGGCACGTTCAAACCGTGAAACCGGCATTATGGACCTGTTTGGTGAAGTTGAAGAAGTTCAGCGCAAGCCATCTAAACCGGTCAAACCCTGGTCAGATGAAGTCCGTCTTAAAGGTGAAAAAGACACGCTCGGCCTGTATCTGACCGGTCATCCGATTGATGTCTACCGTAATGAGCTGAAAGCCTTTGTGCCTGCACAAATTAATGAATTGACCCCCACACGCCGTGGCGTAACCACGGTGTTTGCCGGGCTGGTGGTAGATGTGGCGAACTTCCCGAACCGGATGATGGTTACGCTGGATGATGGTACGTCACGTATTGAAATTTCTACCAACCATGAACGTTTCCAGCGCTTCAAAGAGATTGTCCAGGTCGACAAAGTGGTAGTCATTGAAGGCGAAATTTATGAGCGTGAAGGTTTTGACCGCCCACTGGGCCGCTTGACCAAGGCTTTTAGCTTAAATGAAATCCGTCAGAAACGTGCTAACAGTATTAAAATCACCCTGACTGCCGAGCACCAGAGCAAAACACTGGCACGTGATTTACAGCAGATCTTACAGCTTTATACGGATGTAGACATGAGCACGCATATTCCGGTGATTTTATATCTGGATTATGACTATGCCAGTACTGAACTGCATTTGGGCCTCAACTGGAAAGTTGCGCCGCTGGATGAACTGCTCATAAAGCTGCGTGATTACTTTGGTAAATCGGCCATTCATATTGAATATCAAGTTAAGTCCAAAGCGGCCAGAGCCGTCTCTTATGAAGAAGCCAAGCCTGTCGAAGTGCCGCCACCACCTGCCGATATGAGCATCGAAGATGCTATGGACCTGTATCAGGCGGAAAATCAGGCCCAATATTCATAATTTCATTTAAAAACATTCACAATTGGAAAGTTCATGAGTCAAATTGACAATGCTACCGTTTCAGCACATCTCTCCCATGTGCGTATTGTCATGGTCAATACCACCTTACCTGCCAACATTGGCAGTGCCTTACGCGCCATGAAAACCATGGGCCTGTCCAAGCTGGTTCTGGTGGCACCGAAAACCTATCCGCATCCGGATATTGCCGCGCTGGCTGCGGGTGCAACTGACCTGATCGAGCAGATCGAAATTGTAGAAACCCTTGAAGATGCCATTAAAGACTGCCAGATTGTATTCGGTACCAGCGCACGCAGCCGCACCATTCCATGGCCCTTGCTGGATGTCCGGCCAGCTGCAAGCAAAGCCCTCACTGCGGTTACACAAGAGCAGAATGAGGTTGCGATTATCTTCGGTCGCGAAGACCGGGGGCTGACCAATGAAGAATTGGCGATGGCCAATTATCACTTAACCATTCCTGTGAATAAGGATTATGGTGTTTTGAACGTCGCTCAGGCGATTCAAATTATTTGCTATGAGCTTCGTATGGCAGCCATGGAACAGGTTGAACATCCACAAGATCCTAAAGCCACCATGCAAGTGATTGATGGTATTGAAATGCAATGGGACGAGCCGCTGGTGACACATGAGCACATGGAGCAGTTCTATCCGCATTTGGAAAAAATGTTGGCAGAAATTGAATTTATGGATCCCAAAAATCCGAGATTATTGCCTTTACGCTTGCGTCGCCTTTTTGGACGTATACAATTAGATCGTATGGAATATCATTTACTTCGTGGTATTTTTAGTCGTGTTCAGGCTCTAAATAACGGGACTTGGAAAAAATCTTCAAAGACATTACAACAGAATGAGGATCAAAACTAATGCTAAAACAGCTCAAAGAAGATATAAAAGCTGTCTTTGCGCGCGATCCTGCAGCACGCAATACACTCGAAGTCTTAACCACCTACCCTGGTATTCATGCCCTGATCATGCATCGCATGGCACATGAACTGTGGAACAAAGACTGTAAAGGAACGGCGCGTGCCCTGTCTTCATTTAGCCGCTTTGTCACCGGAATTGAAATTCATCCGGGGGCAAAAATTGGCCGCCGCTTTTTTATCGATCATGGCATGGGCGTGGTCATTGGGGAAACTGCAGAAATTGGTGATGATGTCACGCTTTATCATGGGGTAACACTGGGGGGTACGACCTGGAATAAAGGGAAACGTCACCCTACCCTGGAAGATGGTGTAGTGGTGGGGGCCGGAGCAAAAATTCTGGGCCCTTTCACTGTCGGTAAAAATGCCAAGGTCGGTTCTAATGCCGTAGTGACCAAGCCGGTACCAGCCAATACAACGGCAGTCGGTAACCCGGCACGTTTCATTACCAAAGACAAACCAAAAAATGATAGCGAAAGTCGCCGTCGTGACTATGCAGAGAGTATTGGCTTTCTGCCTTATGCTGCCACTGAAGAGCAGTCTGATCCGATTCTGGAAGGAATGCGTGTACTGCTGGATCGAATTCAGCAAAATGAAAAACGCATGAATAACTTATGCAACCGCCTGTCTTTGCTTGATCCATCATTTAAAAAGCCACTTGATGAATCACCTTTGAGCAAGGAAGAGCTTGCAATTCTGGAAGAAGCACGACGGGAATGTGAAGCACAAAGCAATCAGTCCAAAGCCTGACCATACGCTTAACTTTGTAACATGCAATGACTTGCATGATTCTAACAGTTTTCATAGACTGGCGATCATGTGATTTTTAAACCAGCTATTTTAAAAAATAACACAAATGGACGGATATTATGACTCTTAAGCCCTTGGCGCTTGCTTGCTTAACCCTGACTTTAACTGCATGTTCAACCATGTCACAGAAACCAGCACAGAAAGCGACAGATGCAATTGTATTTGTAGAACCAGCACTTACACCACCATTTTATGCTTTAAATCCTTTCAACTATAACGAACCACCTCCGTTTGAAGTCCATCTGCAAAAAGCTGCAGTCCAACCTGTGACCAAAATGGTTGTGAGCGACCCGAATGATCCCTCTAAAAAGATCACGCTAGATGTCAATAAGCTGATCATTCCATTAGTCGACAGCAAGGCCTCTTCCCTGCATTATGCCACTCTTGCACAGGACAATGAGATCGACATTACAGAGGTGGATGATTTTCTGCAAATGGTCGAAGGCAAGGCTCGCCATTATCCGCCTCGCTTTACGGACCGTCAGGAACGTCGTGGTTTTGAAGCAAAATTACGTGAAGTTTCCCAGCATCTGGATACGCTCGCCGCACGTGAAAATGCCTCTTTCGATGTATTGATGCGTGCCTTTAAAGCCAGTGTGATGGCGCGTAACCTGGATCTGGGTTCTGTCTATACCACGAAATCCCTGACCTATGCACAGCGCATTCTTCGCCTGAATCAGGATGATCCTGAAGTGAATTTCTGGTTTGGCTTTGGCTTGTCTGAAGGGGGTGGTCACCGTGAAGCAATTCCATATCTGGACAAGGCCATGAAGGCTGGTGTGCAGGAAGCCTATCTGTCGGCAGCAAATAATTATATTGCTCTGGAGCAGAAGAAAAACGCGATCCAAACGTTGAAAAATTACAAAATCAAATATCCGCAAGAAGCTGAAGTGGCAGACCGCCTGATCATGGAGGTGGAGAAAAACGGCCGCTGGAACGTTTGGCAAGTGATGCAAACCGCAACGCCTGCACCAGCTGCCAAGACGCAATGATTGGCTTGTTCTTTTAAACCCCTCATAAAAATAGACTGCTACGGCAGTCTATTTTTATGGAAAAATCAGTAGAATACAGAATATTATGGTTTCAAGAATTTAAATGAGTCTGCAAACGGTATGCATAAAAAAATAACTAAAAAGCTTCTGCTGTGCACCCTGGTCATGAGTAGCCTACTCAGTGGCTGTCAGGTCGTCAGTGTTAAGGAGCTGGCAATTAATGTCTCGATTAGCAATGAGCGTGACAGTATTCTGACCCGAGATAAACTCAGTGAAGCCAGTCTGAATGTTTTGTCCATGACCGGACGAGAGGCACAAATCTGTATGGATCAACCTGACGAATGTGTGGCAGAGCTGAAAAAAATCCCGCAGATTCTGGATGAGCAATTACTTTCTACTTCGAGTGAATTGTATCTGGCTAAATCTTTGCAACTTGGCAAATCGGCAGAATGTACCACCAGTGCCCTGGCGAAAACCCGTTCTGAAGAGAAACAGCAACTCCACAAGCAGAACCAGCAACAATGTCAGGAACAGCAATTACTGATGCTGGATAAAAGCATTCGCTACAGCTATGCCTACCTATTTCAGACCGAGCGTGCACCACAGGAACGGATTTTTGATAACCGGCAGGTCCAGATCCGGGATTTTTATAACCTCGCAATTGCACATCTGATTCATATTTATGCCGAGCGGCATGAAAGCAAAGAAGCCGGTCAGCGCCTGCAGGTGGGCAAGAGTGTCTATACCCTTAATCTGGACAACTTCCCACAGCTGAAAAATCAGTCGATCGAAAAGTTGATGTCCACCTATAACATGAACTTTTCCGGCTTACGTTCGATTACCCGTCGTGATGGTTTCGGTTCCGAATTTCTCGCAGTCTTGCCGGAAGAAAAAACCTCGCAAGAAGACAAAAAGTATCTGGCTGATCCGCTAAAACATCAATACCGCAATGGTTTTAACCCGAACATTCATTCGGCACGCTATCTGGCGACAACCATTACTGCTATTCCGCAATTCGCCCATTCTGTTGAGCAGATTTTAAATAGCTCTCATTTTAACTTGAATCTTTATGATCCTTATAAATATGAAAAAATTAAGGTCGCAAACAAAGAGTATGCTTTAGCTGCAAATTTTTCTGCTCCTTACGGTCTCTGGCTGGCGGAAAACAATCTCGGGCGTATGGCCTATCTGACGCTGATTGATCGTGATGACAATCTGATGATGCCGCATCTGTATATGCTGGAGCCTTATAATCCCAACAAGAAAGTCCTGGTCTTAATTCATGGCTTGGCCAGCAGTCCGGAAGCCTGGATTCGTCTGACTAACGACATTATGGGTGATCCGGTTTTAAGAGAAAACTTTCAGGTCTGGCAGGTGTTTTACTCCACCAATATGCCAATTCTGGAAAGTCGTTACCAGATTTATGCCCTGCTCCAGCAAAGTTTTTCCCGTCTCAACAATCATGCACCCGCCAAGAAGGAAGCGGTGCTGGTCGGACATAGTATGGGCGGTGTTATTTCCCGCTTATTGGTCAGCCAGGCAGATATCAGTCAGTCTACATTTAACACTGTGAAAAACACTCAGCTGATCAGGTTCCGCAATAATCCTCTATTTAAAGCACGTTTAGAAATGCGGCCTATTCCAAATTTCAGTCGTGCCATTTTCTTGGCGACCCCGCATGAAGGAACCGAATATGCAGACCGTTGGCATACCAAGCTGGCCCGTAAGATTATCCGTATTCCAAGTGCTTTTCTAGGGGCTTTTGCTGATACAGTCCAAGGTGAAGTTGGTTTAAGTGATTTTGTCCATGAAATGGGCCATGAGCTGATTCAGAATGGGCCTAGCGATTTGAGTGAAAATTCAAGATTTATGACTCTGACCAAAGGCATTCAACCTCCTCCGGGTTTTAAATTTCACTCCATCATCGGTAATACAACGGACAGTGAGGATGTGAATCACATGTCTGATGGTATTGTGTCTTATCAAAGTGCCTATCTTGAAGGGGCGGCTTCCAGTAAAACGATCAAGGGCGGCCATTCGATTCAGGAGACTCCGGAAGCAGTGCTTGAGCTACGCCGACTGCTCAGATTACATCTGGTCGATTTAGGTCTGTACCATCCTGATCAATGATCGGTTGAATTAAAAGAGCTGCCTATAGGCGGCTCTTTTTTGGGTTAATATTCACCTAATAGAATGATAAATCTGGTTTGAGCTTCAACCAAACTATAAAGTTGATCATGTGGGCTTGGGCAAAACGATGTATGAAAGAGAGGGAGTATAGGGGGATAGCTGATTCCCCTATACTTTTGGCTTTTTAATGGACCACCAGGACTAAATCCATATTTCTCACCTGTTTACCAGGGTTCATTAAAACTTGCTCAATCTGACAATCTTGTTCAGCCTTAATCGCAAGCTCCATTTTCATAGCTTCAATGGTAAATAATGTATCGCCTTTTTTCACAGACTGACCGGACTTTACAGGAACCGTACTGATCATCCCCGACATCGAAGCACCGATATGTTTCGGGTTCAACTGGTCTGCTTGTGGATGAGCGCTGGTTTCTTTCTGATTCGCCTGTCTCACCTGAATCAGACGCAATTGTCCGTTCAGCTCCACAAACAGATCAATGATTCCCTCTTTCGCTTCCGACCGTCCCAACAGTTTAATTTCAAGTGTTTTACCACGTTCAATTTCTATTTCAACCGGAGTCTGCTCTTTCAAGCCATAAAAGAAGGCTGAAGAGGGAATGCTTGAAGTCGTCCTATATTTCTGTTTGTGCTGCATAAAGTCGCTAAAGACTTTCGGATACATGAGATAGGATGCCAGTTCCTGTTCGGTGATCACCTGACCAAAGAGATTTTCAAGCCTGACTTTTTCACTCTCCAGATGAACAGAGGGCATAACAGCACCCGGACGATCACTTAAAGGCGCTGTACCTTTTAAGACCTTATGCTGTAATGCTTGCGGAAAACCGGATGCCGGTGTCCCTAGTTCCCCTTTAAACAGTGAAACTACGGATTCAGGGAAATTAATCTCAAGCTCCGGATTATGAATGTCTTCAGGCTTGAGATTGTTGGACACCATATACAAAGCCATATCCCCGACCACTTTAGAAGTTGGGGTAACTTTAATAATGTCACCAAACAGCAAGTTAACTTGTGCATAGGCATCCGAAACTTCCGACCAGCGTTCTTCAATGCCCAGCGAACGCGCCTGTTCACGCAGATTGGTATACTGACCACCCGGCATTTCATGATGATAGACATCGGCTGTACCGGCTCGCATATCTGCTTCAAAGGGTGCATAGATATGACGCACGCCTTCCCAGTAAGTGGAAAGTTGTTGCAGGTTGTTTTGATTGAGTCCAGTATCCCGATCAGTATTTTTTAGTGCGGCAACAAGCGATCCCATGCCGGGCTGTGAAGTCAGGCCGCTCATGGCATCCATGGCGGTATCAACCGCATCTACACCCGCATCAATGGCAGATAAAACACTGGCTGCAGCAATGCCACTGGTGTCATGGGTATGAAAATGAATCGGTAATCCGGTTTCTTCCTTCAATGCCTTGATCAGCTCACGTGCTGCGGCTGGTTTGCATATACCGGCCATATCTTTGATAGCCAGGATGTTAGCCCCTGCCTTTTGCAATTGCTTTGCCATCTCAACATAGTAGTTGAGGTTATATCGGCGGTTGTGGTCAAAAATATCACTGGTATAACAGATCGCGGCTTCACATAGCATACCGGACTCTCTTACCGCATCCATGGCCACCCGCATATTGTCGACTGCATTCAGCGAATCGAATACCCGGAACAGGTCGATACCGCCTTGTGCTGCCTGTGCAATAAAGTGGCGAACCACATTATCCGGATAGTTGGTATAGCCCACTGCATTCGATGAACGTAGCAGCATTTGAAATAGAATGTTCGGCACAGCTTCACGTAGTCGAGCCAGACGTTCCCACGGATCTTCTTTTAAAAAACGCATCGACACATCGAAGGTTGCCCCGCCCCAACATTCTAGCGAAAACAGCTCGCTGGCCATCTGCGAATAATACGGTGCAATTACCAGCATGTCTGCCGTACGCATACGGGTTGCAAACAGGGACTGGTGAGCATCACGCATGGTGGTATCTGTTACCAGCACACGCTTTTGATTCAACATCCATTCAGAAAAGCCTTCTGCACCGAGTAATTTAAATTGGTCTCGGGTTCCGGTTGGAATTGTCTGATTCAGGTGAAATGCCGGTAACTGCGCGGGCGCCGGAAATGCAGCAGGAAGTGAGCGGCCTTTTAGCTCCGGCTGTCCATTTACCGTCACATCGCCTAAAAATTCCAGCAACTTAGTGGCACGGTCCTGTTTCGGTTTGAACTGGAATAAGTCAGGTGTGGTATCAATAAACTGGGTGGTACATGTGCCTTGAGTGAATAAAGGATGCATTATGACATTTTCTAAAAATGCCAGATTATTAGACACGCCGCGGATACGGAACTCCCGTAATGCGCGTAGCATTCGTGCATTGGCCTCATCACTACTCGCCCCACGCACTGTCACTTTGGCCAGCAAAGAATCGTAATAGGGAGTAATCACCGCACCTGTATAAGCGGTCCCGCTATCTACACGCACCCCAAAACCGGTGGCGCTACGAAATGCTGTCAGGCGTCCATAGTCCGGCATAAATCCATTTTTAGGGTCTTCAGTCGTTAGGCGGCATTGTAGCGCATGACCTAATAACCTGATTTGTTGCTGAGATGGAATAAAGCTGTTGCCATCTCCGACTTTAGCGCCTTCAGTCACCTTGATTTGTGCTTTGACGATATCAATACCAGTAATTTCTTCAGTAACCGTATGTTCGACCTGAATACGCGGATTGACTTCAATAAAGTAGAAAGCCTCCGTTTCAGCATCCATTAAAAACTCAACTGTCCCAGCATGGGTATAATCGACAGCACGAGCCAGCCTTAAAGCGGCTTCACACAGTTTGTTCCTTTGCTCAGTAGACAGATAAGGTGCAGGCGCCCGCTCAACGACCTTTTGGTTACGTCGCTGTACCGTACAATCACGTTCAAACAGATGGACGATATTACCATGCGTATCTCCTAAAATCTGTACTTCCACATGCCGTGCCTGACGAATCAGTTTTTCTAGATATACTTCATCATTACCAAATGCCGATCTGGCTTCACGCCGTGCAACCAAAATCGCCTCTTCCAGCTCGCTTTCCTGTTCAACCACCCGCATGCCGCGGCCTCCTCCGCCCCAGCTGGCTTTGAGCATCAGCGGATAACCCACCTCGGCAGCAAGCCGTTGACAGTCTTCCAGCCCTTCAGGTAAGGCCTTGGTTGCCGGTATCACAGGAACACCCGCAATAATTGCCACATTGCGCGCCATCACCTTATTACCCAATTGACGCATCACTTGCGGTTTAGGACCGATAAAACGAATTCCGGCTTGGTTACAGGCTTCAGCAAATTCAGGATTTTCAGACAAGAAGCCATATCCAGGATGAATGGCATCGACTCCGGCCTCCAGTGCAATACGGATAATATCTTCAATATCCAGATAAGCTGCGATGGGTTTTTTTCCTGCGCCTACACGATAAGCTTCATCTGATTTAAAGCGATGTAGGGCAAATTTATCTTCTTCTGCATAAATTGCAACGGTACGAATTCCCATCTCTGCTGCCGCACGCATGACACGAATGGCAATTTCACCACGGTTTGCAACCAATATCTTATTAATTTGTTTCATGTTCCTTCACGCATTTGTTAATACCTGAGTGATTCAAATTTTGCTGAAGACAAAAAGGTGAAATTTGAATTTTCAGGTTTTCTCCTACCGATTATTCAAGAGCAGCTAAACGATAAATAAGCCTGCAACTATTGATCTGATACAGCCAATAGGTCGGTTTAGCTTATTTAAAAAACCAGCTATTGAATATTGAATGGTGTTAACGCTACTTATAGCGGTGGAATGCGAATATTTCCTTCCATTAACACACGCGCACTTCGGCTCATGATGGCCTTTTCAATCACCCATGTACCATGATGCTGCTTCGCTTGAGCGCCAACGCGTAATGTGCCAGAGGGATGACCAAAACGGACGGCATGGCGTTCACCGCCTCCGGCAGCCAAATTGACTAGAGTACCGGGAATACAAGCAGCTGCTCCAATCGCAACTGCAGCAGTGCCCATCATGGCATGATGCAGTTTACCCATCGACAAAGCACGTACCAGCAAATCAATCTCATCCTCTAACACCTGCTTACCACTTGAAGTCGTATAGTTTTTTGGTTCAGAAATAAAAGCAATTTTAGGGATATGCTGGCGGGTGGCGGCTTCCGAAATATCTTTAATCAAGCCCATTTTGACAGCGCCATGGGCACGAATTTTTTCAAAACGTGCCAGTGCCGTGGCATTACTATTAATATGATCTTGTAATTCGGTGCCGTGGTAGCCTAAATCTTTGGCATTTAAGAAAATAGTGGGAATGCCAGCATTGATAAAGGTTACTTGAAAACTGCCAATATCCGGAACATCGAGCTGGTCAACCACATTCCCTGTAGGAAACATATCGTCGCCTTCTCCATCAGCCGGGTCTAAAAATTCAATTTGCACCTCAGCTGCCGGAAAAGTTACTCCATCCAGCTTAAAGTCTCCCGTTTCCTGAACCTGGCCATTGCTAACCGGCACATGTGCAATAATCGTCTTTTGAATATTTTTCTGCCAGATTCGAACAGTACAAATCCCATTCTCTGGAATACGGGATGCCTCAACCAGACCATTCGAAATGGCAAAAGACCCCACCGCAGCGGTTAAATTACCGCAGTTTCCACTCCAGTCTACAAAAGGCTGATCTATAGACACCTGGCCAAACAGATAATCGACATCATGCTCTGCTTGAGTGCTTTTAGAAAGAATGACAGTTTTGCTGGTACTCGATGTTGCACCGCCCATACCGTCAATTTGTTTACCATAAGGATCCGGGCTTCCCATTATGCGCAGTAAGAGTTGATCTCTTATTGCGCCTTCAAGCTGGGCTTGTTCCGGCAAATCATCCAGCTTAAAAAATACACCTTTACTGGTTCCACCACGCATATAAGTGGCTGGAATTTTTAGTTGTGGCTTATGATCCATTTAAGCATCCTCAAAATTATTTGACCCATGAATAGCTCTAGGCTGTTTGATTCATCAGGCTGCTTTTGCTGCTAAAAAATCTTGTGCAAAGCGCTGCAACACCCCACCGGCTTCATAGACAGACACCTCTTCCTCAGTATCCAGACGACAGGTCACCGGGACTTCAATAATCTGATTCTTGCCATCTTCAGTTGCACGCTCAATCACCAAAGTCAGGTCAGAACGCGGCGCAATATTCCCCATCACGCTATACAGCTCCGTCCCGTCCAGCTTCAGGGTTTTACGA
>NZ_JAMXXZ010000012.1:0-75357 GCF_024129285.1 Acinetobacter sp. S4397-1 | reverse complement strand
AGCTGTTAAAGTTGTTTTACCATGGTCAACGTGACCGATTGTGCCCACGTTAACGTGTGGCTTATTACGTTCAAACTTAGCCTTAGCCATGAGATCTTCCTTTTTGAATTACTCATGCAGGATCGCTGCATGAGCACTTGGTTTTTAACTATAAATTAGTTTGGGCTTATAGTAATCCAAAGATTACTCGTCGTCACCTTTTTTACCGCCAGACTGGAATTTAGCAATAATGCCTTCCGCCACGTTACGTGGAGTTTCAGCATATTTAGAAAATTCCATAGAGTAAGTCGCACGACCTTGAGACATAGAGCGCATTTGAGTTGCGTAACCAAACATCTCAGCCAGTGGAACTTCAGCGCGAATGGCTTTAGTACCGCCAGGCAGATCGTCCATACCTTGAACCATACCACGACGACGGTTAAGGTCACCCATGATATCGCCCATATAGTCTTCTGGCGTTTCTACTTCAACTTTCATGATTGGCTCAAGAAGGATAGGATCCGCTTTCATGAAACCATCACGGAAGGCATAAGAACCTGCCATTTTGAACGACAATTCGTCAGAGTCGACATCGTGGTAAGAACCGTCGAACAATGTCGCTTTGATGCCAACTACTGGATAACCAGCAAGGACACCATTCTTCATACGTTCTTGGATACCTTTGTCAACCGCACCGAAGAACTCTTTAGGTACTACACCACCTACAACTTCTTCAGCGAATTCGTAATCTTTACCAGCATCTTCAGCAAGCGGTTCTAAACGTACGTATACGTGACCGAATTTACCTTTACCACCAGTTTGACGTACGAATTTACCTTCTTGTTCAACCGATTTTTTGATCGTTTCACGGTAAGAAACCATTGGTTTACCAATGTTTGCTTCCACACCAAATTCACGCTTCATACGGTCAACAATAATGTCCAGGTGAAGCTCACCCATACCAGCAATAATGGTTTGGCCAGATTCTTCATCAGTACGTACACGGAATGATGGATCTTCTTTTGCCAAACGGCCTAAAGCAACAGACATTTTTTCTTGGTCAGCTTTAGTTTTAGGCTCAACTGCAAGTGCAATTACTGGCTCTGGGAATTCCATACGCTCAAGTGTAATTACTGCATTTTCATCACACAGCGTATCACCAGTCGTTGTATCTTTAAGACCTACACACGCTGCGATATCGCCTGCACGAATTTCTTCGATATCCTGACGATCGTTTGCGTGCATCTGTACGATACGGCCTACACGTTCACGCTTCATTTTCACCGGGTTATAACACGGGCTACCCGCTTTTAGAACACCAGAGTAAACACGTACGAAGGTTAAGTTACCTACGAATTTGTCGTTCATGATTTTGAACGCAAGCGCAGAGAACGGTGCATCATCAGACGCTTCACGAGACGCTTCAGTTTCGTCTTTGTCGTTAAGGATACCCTTAATCGCTGCAACGTCAGTCGGTGCTGGCAAGAATTCAATCACCGCGTCCAACATACGTTGAACACCTTTGTTTTTGAATGCTGAACCACACATTGCCGGTTGAATTTCACAAGCTAATGTACGAGTACGTAAACCTGCAACGATGTCTTCTTTAGAAAGATCACCTTCTTCCAGGTATTTATCCATGAGTTCTTCTGATGCTTCAGCAGCAGCTTCGACCATGTTCGTACGCCACTCTTCAGCAGTCGCCTGAAGTTCAGCAGGAATCTCGCCGTATTCAAACTTCATACCTTGAGAAGCTTCATCCCAGATGATTGACTTCATTTCGATCAAGTCAACAACACCAGTGAAGTTTTCTTCTGCGCCCACTGGAACAACGACTGGCACTGGATTCGCACCAAGACGAGTTTTCATTTGCTCGATAACGCGGAAGAAGTTCGCGCCAGTACGGTCCATCTTGTTGATAAATGCAAGACGTGGAACGCCATATTTGTTTGCTTGACGCCATACAGTTTCAGACTGAGGCTGTACACCACCTACAGCACAGTAAACCATACACGCACCGTCAAGAACACGCATAGAACGCTCAACTTCAATCGTGAAGTCAACGTGTCCCGGGGTGTCAATTACGTTAATACGGTGTTGGTCGAACTGGTTAGCCATACCTTTCCAGAAGCATGTTACAGCTGCTGAGGTAATGGTAATACCACGTTCTTGCTCTTGTTCCATCCAGTCAGTCGTTGCTGAACCTTCGTGAGTTTCACCTAGTTTGTGGCTCTCACCTGTATAGAACAAAATACGTTCAGAGGTAGTTGTTTTACCTGCGTCGATGTGCGCAGAAATACCAATGTTACGGTAACGAGAAATTGGGGTTTGACGTGCCATGATTTCTAGCATTCCTAAATTTTGTTGTTTAAAACAGGACGCTTTAAGCTGCTAGCAACTTAAAGCGCTTTGATGACAATTGCGTGAAAGCAATGTTGTCATCTTCCTGATTAGGGCCTGTTTTATGTGCTTAGAAACGGTAGTGAGAGAAGGCTTTGTTGGCTTCAGCCATACGATGCACATCTTCACGTTTTTTAACCGCTGCGCCTTTGCCTTCAGATGCATCAAGCAACTCGCCAGCAAGACGTAAAGCCATAGTTTTTTCAGAACGCTTAGCAGCAGCATCTACCAACCAACGCATCGCTAGAGCAGTACGACGGGATGGGCGTACTTCCATAGGAACTTGATAAGTAGCACCACCAACACGGCGTGCTTTTACTTCGACCATAGGACGAACTTTTTCAAGCGTAGCTTCAAAAAACTCAACTGGGTCTACTTTAGATTTTTCTTGAACGCGTTCTAAAGCACCGTAAACGATACTTTCAGCAATAGATTTTTTACCATCTTGCATTACGTGGTTCATGAATTTAGCGATTGTTTGGCTGCTGAACTTAGGATCCGGAAGGATTTCACGAGCAGCAACTACGCGACGTCTTGGCATTTTAAACTACCTATATATATGACACTTCAGGTTAATCCAGCAGTAGCACAAAGTGTCATGTGCATTCGCTGGCCTTACTACACGTCGCTTGAATTTTCACAAAATTAAATGAAGAAATCAGACAAGCGAGACGATAAAGGATTACAGTTCTACAGTCTTAGAAAATTGTTCTTAAACAATTATTTCTTAGGACGTTTAGTACCGTATTTAGAGCGAGACTGGTTACGATCTTTAACACCAGCACAGTCTAAAGAACCACGAACAGTATGGTAACGTACACCTGGTAAATCTTTAACACGACCACCACGGATCAGAACAACACTGTGCTCTTGTAGGTTATGGCCTTCACCACCGATGTAGCTAGAAACCTCAAAACCTGAAGTTAAGCGAACACGGCAAACTTTACGCATTGCTGAGTTAGGTTTTTTAGGTGTAGTTGTGTAAACACGTGTACAAACACCACGGCGTTGTGGACAAGCCTTTAACGCAGGAACTTTAGATTTTTCAACTAAAGTCGTACGACCCTTGCGGATCAACTGATTTGTTGTTGCCATGTGGCAATTCTCCCGTTAATAAAAAGCCCCAAAAAACTACTACTTTTTGAGGGCATGCAATTGTAAGTCAAGATGGAAAATCGGTCAATATATCTGTGCCAGACAAAGTCCGATAAGTTCAAGACTTACACTATTCATTACAGCATCATTTACTGCTTGTTTTTTGATTTTTTAGCGGTATTTTTTGTAACATCTTCAGCTTTCTCGGTAGCTTGCGGCTGCTCAGCCTCCACTGCCTGATCCTTCTGTTCCGCCGCATCGATATTTTCTGCTGTAGTAACAGTTTCAATACTTTCAGTATTTTCTGATGGCAGGCCCAACTCTTCGTCCAAGGCGGCATCCGCATCAAAAGCATCTTTAGGAATTGCAGGCCGCTGCATGTGTTTATCTGCTACCGGCTCAACCAATTGATCTGTTAGTTTATCCAGCCCTTCTCTGACTTTTTCATCTTCTTTCACTTCAGCATCTTCAGGGCTCAAATCCTGTTGTTGTTTTTTAACCAGCTTCACCTGAGTGATATGATCATTTCCTTCAAGCGTAATTTCTTTGTCTAAAACTGGCTTGTCTGGGGCAGGAGCAACCTCCCCCGCATCATTTTTTTCCAGTAATTTCGGTGCAGCCTGCTCTAACAGACTCATCGCTTTTTCATAAGCTGAATATGGCGATAAACTGGCATCCTGATGCTGTAACAGATACTGACGTGCATGCGAGAAAACGTCCTGAGCTTTTTGATTCACATCATCCACAAAACGATGGCTATATACTGCACCAATTCCCGCACTAGCCAGTGGAGTCAGCTTAGTTAACTGCTCTAGAATAGAAAACTTCGACATATGGTTCATCCAGTCCCATTTCATGCTGCCATCTTCTTTACTGAGCCATTTTTTCAGAGCTTCGATATCATTATCCGAGCCCAGCATGTTCTGTAATTGAGAGAGATCATGAGTTTTAAGGGTATTGCTGATGGCTTTCAGACCAAGCAGCAAGGTCTGTTTTTCTGCAATCAGGCTGAGATCAATCTGTTTAAAAATATGCTGAACGATTTCTTGGTCATCTTCTTTACTCAGGTCGAAACCATAAGAACGGCCCACCTGATAAATGGTACGTAAAGCCAGTAATAACGACGCGGGAATATCAATTGCCGTTCCCACGACACCTGTGGTACCAGTCACTGCACCCTGTAGCGTAGCAATCCATTTATTCTGTTCGCCAAAAGCCTGAGAAAGACGCTTTGAGCGGTCTATGTCCTGAGTCAGCTCTTCCAGCTCTCGTGCACCTGCTTCATCCAGAATGGCATCAACTGAACTCATCTGGTTACTGAAATGATTTAAATGATCAAAGAAATAATCCGATACTTTTTCAGTAAGCTGCGGAGAAACAAAATGTGCCACGTTATTGACGGTATTAAAGCGACGGCCCAATAACTGACGGGAAACATTCGGGAGATGCTCACGCAACATCTGCTTTGGATTTTCATATTTTTTTGCTGTAAACGGACTTTTCACTTTGGCTGAACCCTCAATTATAGAATTATTATTTAAAACTTTACCGACTTTAGTAACCGAATCAGGTGCGACATGATGTAACAGATCCAATCCTGTTGAGCTGAACTTTTTCGCCACTCCAAACGCATTCGAAATCAGACCATTAGATGATTTATTATTAGCATTTCCCATTTTCCACCTCAGCATGCACGTGCTTGTATTTGGTATAAATACTAGGTGTAGTCAGCATTTATCTCAACCTTATTCTGTTTCATTTGGTAAAAGCCCCACCCAGCACTTTATGCACTCAATTCACTGTCACACGGCATAACATTTGCCATAAGATTTCAAAAACCTTTCTGCTATGATGTTCACCATCGTGAAACAGGTGTCAGCGCCATATTTCGCTGTTTTTACAAGGCCAAATATCTCCCTCTGACCCAGAGATAAACTATAAGGATCTGTAGATGAAACGTGTTGTCATCACTGGTATGGGTATTAACTCGTGCATCGGTAATACATTAGAGGATGTAAACCATTCTTTACAAAACGGGATTTCAGGAACACGTTTTAACCCGACTTATGCCGAACTGAATTTTAAAAGCCATGTCAGTGCAGCTGCTGAACAGAATTTCGATGGAATCGACCGTAAACTGAAACGCTTTATGGGCGTCTGCGCCATGTATGCTTATAACACGGCTATCGCAGCAGTTGAACATGCAGGCTTAAAACAGGAAGACCTGGCCAATAATCCGCGTTATGGTATTGCAGGCGGTTCTGGTGGCAACTCGACGGCATCTGTTGTAGAAATGGTTAAACTGCTGGAAGAAAAAGGCGCACGTAAAGTTGGTCCGTTCTTCGTACCACGCAACATGTCCAATACGATTACAGCAAACGTGGGCGTGGCTCTAAAACTTCAAGGTGTGGCACATTCAATCACCAGCGCATGTGCAACCTCTGCCGATGCCATTGGTTATGCGTACAACCTGATTCAGCTGGGCAAACAGGACCTGATGCTGGCTGGCGGCGGTGAAGAAGATCACTGGTCACAAAGCTTGCTGTTTGATGCAATGGGTGCGCTGTGCTCTAAATATAACGACACACCTGAAACGGCTTCACGTCCGTACTCGGCAGACCGTGACGGCTTCGTCATTGCTGGCGGTGGCGGTTTCGTAGTGCTTGAGTCTCTGGAACATGCGCAGGCGCGTGGTGCCAACATTCTGGCAGAAGTGGTGGCGTATGCGGCTAACTCTGATGGCGCGGATATGGTTGCCCCAAGTGGTGAAGGTGCAACACGCTGTATCCTGATGGCACTGGAAGAAGCCAAGCAACATGGTGTCGATAAAATTGACTATGTGAATACACATGGTACTTCGACGCCAGCGGGTGACGTGACCGAACTTAAAGCAATGGAGCGTGCATTTGGTGAAGGTCAGGTTCCCCCACTGAGTTCAACTAAATCTATGACCGGTCATAGCTTAGGTGCAGCGGGTGTTCAGGAAGCCATTTACTCAGTTCTGATGATGCAGAACGATTTTATTGCACCAAACATCAACGTGACTGAACTGGATGAAGGCGCAAAACCATTTGATATCGTACTTGAAAAACGTGATGCAAAACTGAATACTGTGATGAGTAATAGTTTCGGTTTCGGCGGCGTAAATGCCTGTCTCGTTCTCAAGAAATGGGAAGGTTAAGCTGCCCCAAATAGGGTGACTTGATGGATGCTCCTTCTGATGCTTTCTTGTGGGTAAAAGCATTACATATTATTGCTGTGGTATGCTGGTTCGCTGCCCTGTTCTACTTACCACGGCTTTATGTCTACCATGCGATGAGTGAAGATGCGATCAGCCATCAACGCTTCCAGATCATGGAACGCAAGCTGTACCGCGGCATTATGTGGCCTGCAATGATCGCCACCTTAATTACCGCACACTTTTTGGTAGATTGGGGCGATGCAACGCGCCACTATCATGAAGCCTTATGGTTTTACCTGAAAGTGGGTCTGGTCGGCTTACTGGTGATTTACCATCTGGTTTGTGGTTATTACCGCAAGCAACTGATGAAAAATGCGCATTACAAGTCCCATAAATTTTGGCGTTTTTTTAATGAAATGCCGACCTTCATTCTATTTGCAGTGGTGATTCTGGTGGTGGTTAAACCCGTCTTCTAATGTCATAACAAAATAAAAAAATCCCCGATCATTCGGGGATTTTTTTATTTAACCGTTACTCTCCAGAGAGTAGCTGTTGACGCTTGCGTGCACGTGGTTTGTATAACAGGTGATAAGTCGCAAATAAGATCATCAGCCAGAGCGGACTAATCATGAGTGCCTTCATGGTATCCGGTTCCAGGCTAAGAATGACCAGCGCGAAGAACAAAAAGATTAGCACGATATAAGACATCCAGATACCACCGGGCATTTTAAAGCTGGACGCTTCATGCTTTTCCGGCTGCTGCTTGCGGTAGCGGATATAACACACCATGATCAGGCTCCAGATACTGATAAACAGAATGACACAGAGCGCACTCGCTAAGGTAAAGGCTTCCATGGTATTCGGCACAAAATACTGAAATACCGCACCGGCCATAATAAAACCACAGGAAAATAGCAGGCCTTTAGCCGGAACTGCACGCTTGGAAAGCTCAGCCAGCCCCTGAGGTGCCTGTCCGCCACGTGCCAAACCAAACAGCATACGACTGGTGGAAAATACTCCACTATTCATGGAAGACATGACCGAAGACAGCACTACCAGGTTCATGATAATCGCTGAAACAGGAATACCTGCATGCAGAAACAGCGTCACAAATGGGCTTTGATCGGCTGGAATTTCTACCCACGGGGTCACTGACATAATAACCAGTAAAGACAGTACATAAAACAGGATAATCCGTGTCGGGATTGCATTCACGGCTTTCGGCAGATTCTTTTCAGGATCCTTGGTTTCAGCCGCCATTGTTCCTAACAGCTCCACCCCAACAAAGGCAAACATGGCAATCTGGAAGCCAGCCAGGAAGCCCATGGCTCCTTTCGGGAACATACCGTCATGTACCCAGACATTACTCAAGCTGGCAACCGAGCCATCAGGTGTCTGAAAATTACTAAAGATCATATAGCCACCGATGGCAATCAGACCCAGAATAGCCAGAATCTTGATCAGGGCAAACCAGAATTCAATTTCGCCAAACAGTTTGACTGTAAGCAAGTTAATTCCAAGTACCAGGAGTACACAACCCGCACTGATCAGCGCTTGCCCCAAAGGGGTAAAGACCATATCAGGTGGCAACCAGAAGTTCAGATAATTGATAATCGCGGCCAGATCGGCAATACCGACCAAAACCCAGCCCAGCCAGTAAGACCAGCCAATATAATAACCGGCACCCGGACCAATCAGGTCATGCGCCATATCAATAAAAGATTTATAGTGCAGATTGGATAGCAGAATTTCCCCTAATGCGCGCATCAGAAAAAAAAACATTGCCCCAATGATCATGTAGATAAATAAAATTGAAGGGCCTGCTAGCGCAATGGTTTTACCAGAACCCATAAACAGGCCTGTTCCAATGGCGCCACCAATCGCAATTAATTGTAGATGCCGGTTGGAGAGTTTACGTTGCAACTCATGGGGAGACGCTTGCGTCGCGTCAGTACGGGGAGGTGTTTTCATATCTGAACATCCTTTTAAACATCTACAGGACTTACAAAAAAACTCTTCAAATTCGATCCTGAACTGAAGAGTTAATGCTGCTCACCCCAAAGGAGTGAGCTTGAGCCTGTCTAATGTACTGCAGTTATTTACTAACCGATATAAAACCATAGTTCTATCTAGGCTTGAGCTGCGATCACCGCAATCTCGATCAACCAGTCAGGATTAACCAGATCGGCCTGAATGGTGGCACGCGCAGGTGTACCACAACCTTCCATCCAGTTAATCCAGAGCGCATTCACCTGTTGAAAATCCGCCAGATTTTTCACAAACAGCTGTGCAGACAACAGACGGCTTTTATCCGTCCCTGCCAGTTCCAGCAACTGATCAATCTTGGCCAGCACTTCTTTAGTCTGACCTTCAATATCAAGATGGGTACTGTCCGGTACCTGGCCTGACAGATAAACTGTCTGCTGATGAATGGTCACAGCACTCATGACCTGATTGCTGTTTAAACGTTGAATATTTGCATGTTCCGTCATGAATTGCTCCTCGGTTTGCATTTGATATTTTAAAATTTGCAGGCGTCTATTTGGATAGGCACCCGCGCTGTGATAGCACACATAAGTTCATAGCCTACAGTGCCTGAACCTGCTGCCACCTCATCAATGGGCAAAACAGCCCCCTTAACAGACTGCCCCCACAGCACCACTTCACTTCCAGGCTGTGCCTGCGGAACAGGCCCCAGATCAACAGCCAGCATATCCATACTGACCCGGCCCAAGGTGCGGGTTCTAATCCCATCGACCAGAACTGGAGTTCCGGTTTGGGTAATGCGCTGATAACCATCCGCATAGCCACAGGCCACAATTCCGACCTGCATTTCCTGCTCGACCACAAAACTGGAGCCATAGCCAATCGTATTGCCGGGTGGCACCTGCTGCACCGCAATCAGTTCACTGCGTAGGCTCATGGCCGGTTGCAAATTCCAGTGCGCGATACTATGCGCCGGATAGTCCGGTGAACTGCCATAGAGCATAATGCCGCTACGCACGATATCTGAATGCAGCTGCTGATGTCGGAGAATGGCTGCGCTATTGCTCAGCGAGATTTTGCCCGGCAGACCTTGGGTCGTTTGAGCAAAAACCAGTTGCTGATGTTCAGTGCCCTCTCGGCCCAAACGCATGCTATCGGCATCAGAGAAATGTGTCATATGGCTAATTGAGCGTATCTGCCGGATGCTTTGCAGTTCTTGAAATACTGCGGCATATTGTTCGGGCAGAAATCCGAGCCGGTTCATGCCGCTATTCATTTTCAGAAATACATCCAACTGAGCTTCTGGTTGCAGACTGACAAATGATTTAAGCCATTCCAGCTGATGCGGAGCATGAATGGCAAAGGCCATTGCATACTTGGCACAGTCAAATAAATCTTCTAGACCAAAGATACCTTCGAGCAATAATAGCGGTTTGTCGCAGCCCAAGGCTCTGAGACGTTTGCCTTCAGCAATATCTAGAAAGGCAAAGCCATCCGCCTGTTGCAAGGCCGGATATACCCGCTCAATGCCGTGCCCATAGGCATCTGCCTTAACCACGGCAAAGACCTGACTTTGGGCGGCAAAGGAACGGGCGACTTTCAGGTTATGTTTTAGTGCCTGTTGATGAATGACCGCGTGAATTGGACGTGGCATAACTCGCTTCCCTGAATCCAAAAATCCTTAAAAACTGCTTAAGCTGCCTGCTGATAACGGTTCAGCGACAAGCCCTCAGTACTGATTTCAGGCGTTTGACCCAACACCAGATCACTAATCAGCTTTCCTGAACCACATGCCATAGTCCAGCCCAAAGTTCCGTGTCCGGTATTCAGGAACAGGTTTTTATAACGGGTTTCACCAATAATCGGGGTACTGTCCGGCGTCATTGGACGTAAACCAGTCCAGAAACTGGCCTGCTCCATGTCTCCACCCGGGAACAGGTCACGAGTCACCATTTCCAGAGTCGCACGGCGATCTTCATTTAGGCCTAAATTAAAGCCGGTCAGTTCTGCCATACCACCCACCCGGATACGCTGATCAAAACGGGTCAGGGCAATCTTGTAGGTTTCATCCAGCACTGTCGATTCAGGTGCATGAGCAGCATCCACAATCGGAATGGTCAGTGAATAACCTTTCACCGGATAAACCGGTAAGTCCAGATGCAATGGTTTTAAGAAATCACGTGAATAACTACCAAAAGCCAGCACATATTTGTCAGCAGTCAGCACCTTGCCATTCACCATAACACCTTTGATTTGATCCCCTTCCACAATCAGTTTTTCAACATTCTGATTAAAGCGAAATTCAACTCCCATACCTTTGGCATAGTTTGCAAGCGCATTGGTAAACAGGTAGCAATCCCCAGTCTCATCATTCGGCAAATGCAGACCACCCACCAGTTTGTCCTTGGCTTCGGCCAGAGCAGGTTCAACCTTGGCCAGTCCATCACGGTCTAGCAGCTCAAATTCAACACCCGTTTCTTTCAGGACTTCAATATCTCGCTGGACTGCCTCTACTTGTGCCTCTTTACGGAAGATCTGTAAGGTTCCTTTAGAGCGGTTTTCATAAGAAATACCGATATCACGACGCAAATTGCGTAAACAGTCACGGCTATATTCTGCCACGCGCACCATACGTTCTTTATTGACGGCATAATGCTGGGCATTACAGTTTTTCAGCATTTGCGCCATCCATTTCAGCTGCCACAAGCTGCCATCGACATTAATGGCCAGCGGTGCATGATGCTGAAACATCCACTGCACAGCTTTAAACGGAATACCAGGTGCGGCCCATGGCGTCGAATAACCTGGAGAAATCTGGCCGGCATTACCAAAACTGGTCTCTTCAGCCGGCCCTGCCTGGCGATCAAGAACAGTGACCTCTGCTCCCTGCTGTGCAAGATAGTAGGCACTTGTGACTCCAATGACTCCACCACCCAGTACAATAACGCGCATGACATGATCCTCAATGACATTTATAGTTTATTTCACTAGTATATTTTTGGTTAAATAGTGAATTTCACTGTTTTATGAGGATTAATCCAGTGAATCAGCCAATTTTATCGTGCGAATTTAAAAAAGAGAGGAAATAACAAATGCGTAAACTGGACCGGGTAGACCGCATGATTCTAGACATCCTGCAACACGATGGACGGATTGCCATTAGTGAGCTGGCCGCCCGGGTCAACCTGTCGACAACGCCCTGTTCAGAACGGGTCAAACGACTGGAACGTGATGGTATCATCATGGGATATTACGCCCGTTTAAATCCCGCAAAGGTTGAGCGCAACTTGCTGGTTTTTCTGGAAATCAAGCTCTCTGCAAAATCTGGCGATGTTTTTGATCAGGTGGCGCGGGATTTAATCGAAATCCCGGAAGTACTGGAATGTCATCTAATTTCAGGTGAATTTGATTATCTGGTCAAAGCGCGTCTCAAAGAAATGAGTGCGTACCGTCGGCTACTCGGCGATTTACTCAAAAAATTACCCTCTTCTGCATCTTCGCATAGCTATATTGTGATGGAGGAAGTAAAAGAAAGTTTATATCTGGATGTCGGACTTTAAACGCTTGTTCAGACTCTTCCAAAACCTGAAAATAGCAAAGCCTCTATCCGAGGCTTTGCTATGAGATATTGATCTAAATAAAATGGATTCGGTTCCTCTGTTTAGATAGATCAAGAGGATCATTTAAACCTCAGGTAGGAATACGCAACACCTGACCCGGGAAAATATCATCTGCGTCTTTTAATAAAGGGCGATTGGCCTGAAAGATTTTATTATACTGGTTGGCATCGCCATAAAAATCCTTGGAGATTTTAGATAAAGTGTCTCCAGATTTGACGGTATAAAATTTACTTTCTGCTTCAGGATTGCTTACAGTCAACTGATCATCAACTTGGGCTACATGATCAATATTTCCCACTGCCAGAATAATTTTTTCACGGTCGGCCTGACTCTGTACTTTTCCGCGTACGGTAGCCAGATCGGTTGTCGAATTATAACTAATTGATAAACCGCTAATCGGTAGGCCCAAACTCTTTACATGCCCCAATAATTTATTGGCAACTTCTTGTGCAGAAGGTTCTGCTGCGGCAGCTTGTGGCGTAGTCTGTTGTGGCTCTGCTGCAGCCGTATTTTTCTTGCCTATCCCTTTTACGAAATCAAAAATCCCCATATCCCAACTCCTTTCTCATTGTTAATTAAGATCATTGTTATTAGTATAGTGAAAGCAGCAGATACAGAGTTATACATTGGTAAGCAAGAGTAATGGACTGTAAAGACTTTAAAATCTTTTTAGACAAAAACAAAAAAACCACCTGAATGGTGGTTTTTAAGTTCAGCCCAAGAGCTGAAAATCAGTAATTAACCCAGTTTCTTAGAAACATAGTCAATTGCAGATTGAACAGTAGTGATTTCGTTAGAATCTTCATCAGGAATTGTGATGTCGAAGTCATTTTCGAAAGACATAACAAGCTCAACCAGGTCTAGAGAGTCAGCACCCAAGTCATCCATGAAAGATGCTTCGTTTTTAATCTCTTCGACTTTGATACCAAGTTGTTCTGCAACCGCTTGCTTAACGCGTTGTTCGATATCGCTCACAGGAATTCTCCTCATTGCTTGTGGCGTTTTTAATGCCGTTAGTTTAATTGAATCTAAAAAATTTGGAAAGTTAATACATGTGCTGTTTAGCTCATGTATAAACCACCATTTACGTGAATGACTGTACCAGTAATGTAACTGGCTTTTTCAGAAGCCAGAAAACTTACCGCATTAGCGATATCCTGTGGGTCACCTAAACGGTTTAAAGCCACCTGATCACTCATCTTCTTGCGAATTTCTTCACTTAACTGCTCTGTCATTTCAGTCGCAATAAAACCTGGTGCAACTGAGTTGACTGTAATCTGACGGCTGCCCATTTCTTTGGCCAGACTGCGGCCAAATGCCTCAATTCCTGCCTTTGCCGCAGAATAGTTGGCCTGTCCCGGGTTGGCAAAGTGCGCGACCACAGAACTGATATTGATAATGCGGCCAAAACGCGCCTTGGTCATACCTTTCAGGACACGTTTAGACAAGCGATAGACGGCTTTTAGATGAATGTTCAGAATGTCATCCCAGTCATCTTCCGACATACGCAATAACAGGTTGTCTTTGGTAATTCCGGCATTATTCACCAGCACCAGTACCGAACCGAAGTCTTTTTCAATCTCGGTTACCAGCGCATCAATAGCAGCACCATCGCGCACATCCAGCACCTTGCCTGCACCCTGCTCTGCAAACTGTGCAGAAAGTTTTTCCGCACCAGCTTCAGAAGTTGCAGTTCCTACCACAAAATAACCGTCTTGAATTAATTGTTGTGCAATTGCCGCACCAATACCACGGCTTGCACCTGTCACCAAGGCAACTTTACGTTCCTGTGTCATGCAATTTTCCCTTCTGCCACCAATACGGTGTTTAGTGCGTCTTCCAGACGAGACTGAGTATCGAGTGGAAGTGCTTTTTCAATTTTTGGTAAACGTTTTGCCATATTGGCCAATACATTCCCCGGACCACATTCTACGATGTATTCAATTCCTTCATCTTGCAGGAATTGTAGGGTTTTGGTCCATTGTACCGACTCATAAAGCTGCGCCGTTAAAGCCTGACGAAGCGCATTAACATCAGTCGCTGCTTGAGCGCCTACATTTTGTAATACAGGTATACGCGGCATCTCAATGGCACTTTGTTCCAAAGCCTGAGCAAACTGCTCAGCGGCAGGCTTCATCAACGAGCAGTGAGATGGAACTGAAACAGGCAATGCAATGGCTTTACCGCCATTTTCTTTGGCCAGTGCCATCACTGCTTCAACGCGTTCCTTATTGCCCGCAACTACTACCTGACCTTGTGCATTATAGTTGGCTGCTTCAACCGAACCCTCACCTGCTTCAGTCGCCTGTGCACACAGTTCAATAACTTTAGCATCATCCAGACCCAGGATCGCTGCCATGGCACCCACACCCTGAGGAACAGCCGTTTGCATCAGCTTACCGCGCAGGTTCACCAGTTTCACAGCATCGCCTAGACTCAAAGCACCTGCTGCAACCAGCGCACTGTATTCACCCAGTGAATGACCGGCCAGATATTTTGGCGCTACACCGCCCAATTCCAGCCATACGCGCCATAAAGCAACCGAGGCAGTCAGCAGTACAGGTTGGGTAAATTCAGTCTGGTCTAAACCTTCACCGCTTTGAGCGATTTGCCACAGATCAAAACCTACCGCTTCGGACGCTTCTGCAAAGGTCTCACGAATACCAGCAAACGGTTCTGCCAGTTCAGCCAGCATGCCGGCTTTTTGTGAACCTTGGCCCGGGAATACAAAAGCAGTTTTGCTGGCTTGAGCTGCTTGTTCGAGCTGTTGAGCAGACATAAATAAATCCTTTCATTCAAGAGGTGGCTTTGAATTAAGGGTCATTTGATTGACCAATCCAACCACCTAACTCATGGTGGAGCGCAATTTAACATGGAATTTTGCTGTCTGTAATTGCCAAATACAACAAAATCTGCGGCTTTAGCTTTATAAAGACCAAAAGCAGACATAAAAAAAAGGGAGCTTAATGCTCCCATTTTTTCTACTAAGCTCTAACGCTTAATACATCACCAATTATTCAGCAGATGCTTTAGCGAATAATTGACGACCACGGTAGATACCATCTTTAGATACGTGGTGACGACGGCGAGTCTCACCAGTAGCTTGGTCTACAGTTAATGCATTCTCGGTTAAAGCGTCATGTGAACGGCGCATGTCACGGCGAGAGCGACTTTTACGGTTTTGCTGAACGGCCATGATGGCTCCTTACAAAGATCGAAAAAATGGATCAGAACAAATTCGATTGTCTTATACCTATGAGTATAACACAAAAATTAGTTAAGTTTACCCTTCAAAGCAGCCAAAGCTTCAAACGGATTATCCCGTTTTTCTTCAACTAACTCTTCTTGAGCAGGCTGGTGCTTATGCTCACAAACATCATGCTTAGGAGACAAAGGCAACAACAATAACAGCTCATCTTCTATCAGTGCCAGTAAATCAGCAGTCGCCGGTGCATCATAATCACCTTTGCTCGTTGCTTCACTTTCACCTAGGACGATGAAATCAGCATCCTCATCCAAGCGCTCTATCAGTGACTCATCATCTACAAGAGCCAAATGGAAATCTGAAACAAGTTCAATTTCTACAGGTTCCAGACAGCGCTGGCACTCCATAGGAACTTTTGTTTCAACGTGACCATCTAGCCATGCAATCCGATGATAGGCATCCATTGATAGCTTACAGTCTATGTTAATCAATTGATCATCAATTGATCCAACAGCTTCACGAGCAATACGAACAAAGCGGGATAAAGGCAGTTGACCTGACCATTTAAAGCCCTGTTCAGCCCATTTAAACGGCTCAATCTGTGCCGGAAAGGTATTTGCTGACATAATTAAGGCGGCAATTCTACAAATTCATCAGTACTCTGTCAAAGATTAAGATACAATTTTGTACTTATTTAGACAGACCATTTGGGTAACTTAAGTCATGCATCTGTTGCAGCCGCAAACAGAAGTGAATATTTCATCACTCGTTAGCACACTTTCAACGCCTGATTCTGATAACTCACTCAAGCAATTGCAACTCTCACTCTGGGCGAATTTATCCTCAGAAGCAGAACAGGTTGATTGGCTCATCTTACACTTTAATCACTGGTTTTCCCACTTAAATGTCAGCTTAGTTC
Organism: Acinetobacter sp. S4397-1; assembly: GCF_024129285.1. Lineage (NCBI taxonomy): Bacteria > Pseudomonadati > Pseudomonadota > Gammaproteobacteria > Moraxellales > Moraxellaceae > Acinetobacter > Acinetobacter sp. S4397-1. Next base: position 58,972 of record NZ_JAMXXZ010000012.1, on the reverse strand, counting down.
GTGGTGATTTTGAACCAGAATATTTCCCGGCCAGCTCGGACGGTCCGGCAAGAATCCAGTTTGCTCATGGCTTTTTCAACAGCGCCCTGCATGAGATCAGTCACTGGACCATTGCTGGCGATGAGCGCCGCAAACTGCCAGACTTGGGCTATTGGTATGCGCCAGATGGCCGGACCCGGGAGCAGCAGGCCTTATTTGAACAGGTGGAAATCAAGCCGCAAGCAATTGAGTGGATGTTTGCCACCGCCTTTGGGCGTAAATTCCGGGTTTCTTTAGATAATCTGACTGGTGAAGGCGGGGATGGAACCAGCTTTAAAGACAATGTTCATGCCCAGGTGCAGCGCTATTTTAATGGCGACGCCAGACTGCCACGCGATGCCAATCGCTTCATTGAGTATATTTGCATCTGTACGCGGAATGGCGAAAGTTTACAAGCTCATGAGTTTTTACGTGAAATGCTTGATTAGATTACACAAATCTACCTGTTTATAATTGCCAGTGGCTCAATATGCGCTTCATAATAGAGCAATGGCAGAGTTTGGAGGAATATTTATGCTGCATTTACGTGTACACCCGGATAATCCGCAACCTCGTTTAATCAGCCAGGCGGTCGAGCGTATCCGTGCCGGGGATGTGATTGTTTATCCTACCGATGCGGCCTATGCGATTGGCTGCCAGATCGGAAATAAAAATGCCATGGAACGGATTGCACAGATTCGTGGACTTGGCCCCAAGCATCAATATGCTATTCTCTGCTGTGACCTGTCCGATATTGCGACCTACGCCAAAGTCGACAATGCCATGTATCGTTTGTTGAAAAACAATACACCGGCCGTCACTACCTTTATTTTACCAGCCACCAGTGAGGTGCCACGCCGCCTGATGCATCCAAAGAAGAAAACTATTGGGCTGCGTATTCCCAGCAATCAGGTCTGCCAGATGCTCCTTAAAGAGCTGGGGGAGCCTTTACTGACCTCCACCCTTATTCTTCCCGGTCAAGACGATCCTCTGGATGATCCTTTTGATATTGAAACCCAGCTCGGCAAGCGTATTGATGTATTTGTGGATAGTGGCTTGGGAACCTTAAGTACCACCTCAATTGTAGATCTTTCGGGGGAAAATCCGGAAATTGTGCGTCGCGGCGTAGGTGATGTAAGTGCTTTTGAGTAAATCCCGTAAATAGATTAAAAAAATACAGGAGGCATATAAATGGATTTATTTTATATCCTCCTGAATTACCATACCTTTCCGGCACATCAGCTGATTTACGCAGAACAGCCTTGGACCTTGCAATCAAGAGCCATCCTGGTCGAAGCTAGTTCTTCTCCGGTCTTGAATCTTGACCAGATTGAATATAGGTTCTTTCTTGAGCTTTCTTGGGTTCACAGACTTTTCCAGCTCTATTCAAACCAGAATTTATGTCTGGCCAGCAGCTATCAACGTATAATTGAATTTGCCTTACGGCAACAGTCCGATTGACGAATTCAGTACCTTTCTGTTCAATTCCAAGCTATAGATAATTTCAGCAAGTATTTTGAAGAGCTTCAAATACATAAACAACTTAAACCAAGAAAGTTCGATCTTGCACCTTTCATTTGTGGACGCTTTAGCCTCTGTGATTCTATATTTTTAAATCCTGGCATGATTCAAGAGAAAATTGACCATGCGATGTAGTGTATCGTTTGAAATTTCATGAGTTCATATCGCTCAATCAGATAATGCTGATCTATACTCATTTTCATGCACTCCAACACATCTAAACTCACCATAGAATTCTGCGAGAAGCTTTCACTCTATTGAGCTTTTTATAAGGATAGAGCAGATTTCAAATACATGAATAGTGGATTTAATTTCGCGTTTTTAGCAAAATTATTTTCAAACAATTTATTTAGCAAGTTTTTTACCGTACAATAGCGCCACCCTTTATGTGCTTTTTCTTTCGATACAATATCGAAGTCCTAGCCCTTTCATGCCTTTGAAAATTCGCGTGGCCTATAATTGTAATGAATCAAACGACCTCTAGTGTGGTGGAATCAGCTCTGCAAATCCGTGTATTGGATGAGTGGCAAGATCAGATTCCAGAGGACCTCTATATCCCGCCTGCCGCATTTGAAATTCTGTTAGAACATTTTGAAGGCCCACTCGACTTCTTAATTTACCTGATTCAGCGCAACGGTTTTGATTTATTACAGGTCGATATTGCACCGATTGCGTCACAGTATTTATCTTATATGAATGCTATGAAGTCCCTGAATATTGAGCTGACAGCTGATTATATGGTGATGGCCGCATTATTGGCGGATCTTAAATCGCGCTTACTGCTTCCCAAGCCTAAAACAACTTCAACTGTCGAGCAAGATCCAAGGCAGGAACTGATTGACCGTCTGGAAAATTATCTACGGATTAAACAGGCAGCAGAGCATCTGGGGCAGATGAGTGTTCTGGAACGTGACACTTTTGCTACCAATGTCAGCCTGGGTGAGTTTATCCAGTCCAATGAAGGCCACAATATTGACCTGCTCCGGGATGCGCTGCTGTGCGTTTTTAATCGTCCTGAACCAGTCATTCATCAGGTTCAGCAAGAACCGGTGTTACTCGAAGAGCGGATTGCTTATATTGAAAGTTGTATTGAATCGGGTGAAGTGCTGTTATTTGATGCACTATTAAAACCGAGTCAGGGCCGTATGGGCATGGTCGTGACTTTTATGGCCGTACTGGAACTGACTCGCCAACAAAAAATCCAGATTATTGCTACAGGCGTAGAAGCCCCGCTCGCAATTCAAGGAGCTCGCTCATGACCCTCGATCCAGCCAGTCCTTTATCTGCCGAAGATAACCGGCATGAAGTGTTAATGCAGCTTGAAGCGATTATATTCGCCAGTGATTCAGCCGTGTCATTGGCACGCCTCAAGGAAGCGTTTCATGACCGTTATAGCAAGCAGGAATTGCGCCAGTATTTACAACAGCTCTCGATGCTATTCCATGGCCGGTCCATTGAACTGATTGAAACGGCCCAAGGTTACCGTTTTCAAGTCCGTGCAAAATATCGTAAAATTATTGCACAGACCTGGCCTGAGCGACCAACACGTCTCTCGCCTGCTTTACTGGAAATACTTGCAGTCATTGCGTATCACCAGCCGGTCACACGAGCCGATATTGAACAGATTCGTGGAGTCACCAATAACAGCCAGATTTTGCGTACGCTGTTTGACTGGAACTGGATTAAGGAATCCGGGTTTCGTGAACTCCCGGGAAGACCTGCGTTGTTAGTCACAACGCCACAATTTTTGAACGCTTTTGGCTTAATCAGTTTAGGCCAATTGCCTCCCTTACAGAATGCCAAGGAAGCTTTTATGATGCTCGATACAAATGGATTGACATCATAAATAGGTGAACTGTTGATAATTATTTCTAAGGTTATGCTGTCATGAGTGAAAAATTGCAAAAGGTACTTGCACGTGTTGGTCTGGGTTCTCGCCGTTATATGGAAGAAGTCATTGCCGCTGGACGTGTAAGTGTAAATGGGCAAATTGCCCAAGTGGGAGAACGTATTGAACCAGGTGATGAGCTTCGCATTGATGGTCGTAAGGTTCATTTCCAGATTGAAGATGAAATTCGTCGTCGTGTACTGATTTATTATAAGCCTGAAGGCGAAATCTGTTCGCGTAATGATCCTGAAAGCCGTCCAACGGTATTTGATAATCTGCCTGCTCTGGCAAATGATCGCTGGGTAATGGTCGGCCGTCTGGATATTAACTCGACCGGGTTGTTACTGTTCACCAATGATGGTGAACTGGCGAATCGCTTGATGCACCCTTCAAATGAAATTGAACGTGAATATGCCGTTCGTGTCATGGGTGAAGTAACTCCACAATTGAAAAACAACATGCTAAAAGGTGTGGTACTGGATGATGGTCCGGCCAAGTTCGAGTCTTTCTCTGAGCTGGGTGGCGACGGTATTAACCGCTGGTATCAAGTAGTGGTAAAAGAAGGTCGTAACCGTGAAGTGCGCCGTATTTTTGAATCACAAGGTCTGAAAGTCAGCCGTCTGTTACGTACACGTTATGGCACGGTAATTCTGCCACGTGAGCTGCGTACAGGTCGCTGGATGGAACTGGATAAACAGGATATTGATAACCTGACCAAGGCAGTTGAGCTTAAGCCGCGCCAAGGTACGGGTCTATACGGTATGGCAAAACGCCGCAATGAGCGTATGCAGGAAAAACCGCTGGCAGCACGCCGTGGGGGGTATTTGCGTCAGCAACGTCGTGATACCGATGATCAGCCACAAAATACTCATGGCCGTGAAGACAGTGGTTTTGTACGTCGCGAAAACCAGAACGGTACCCAGTTCGCACGTCGTGACAATCGTCATGAACAGGGTTTTGGTCGTCGTGAAGAGCGTGATGAAAATGCACCGCGTCGTCCTTATGGCATCAACAAAGGCTTTAAAAAGTTTTAAGCTTTCATTAAGGTAGAGTCACTTCGGTGGCTCTTTTTTTTGCAAGAACAATAATAATGACCCAATATTATCATCTTGTGGCACCTCAGGCTTCCCGGCTTTATGGTTTCTACATACTAATGCTAGTGCATTTTATGCTGGTTCATTACAGCAGCTGGCAAAGAGCAGATCCAGAACGCCGCTCTATCTCTTTCAACGATCTTGATTTTATTCTTGCTTTCATTACACAGCCTATGTAAATGCTAGCTCTATGGATCTGTATACCGATCGGATGTTCTCTATTATTGGTAATCAGCCACCATATTATAAAAACCTATCGAGTACTTGTTATTTCCGAGGGCAATACCGCTTGGGCGCTCTTTGCTGATCCTTCTCATAAGATATGTAAATTCAGTAAGGTTCAACAGATGTAATCTAGTGTGACTTCTCCTGCAGATCAGCAGCAGACTGGGCTGCTCCGCTTCCATACAGCCGCACAGGATCATGATCTTAACCTTAGTCTGTTCAGTACAGCCGACCAGAATCTGATACCTATGCAGCTATCCCACCTGTTTCCTGAGAACATCGTTCAGTCATAAAAAATGCCCAACAATGTGGGCATTTTGATTTGGAACTTAAAATATTATTGTGGAATCCCTTGCGGAATGGCGCTGAGTAAACGCTTGGTATATTCATGCTGCGGAGATTGATACAGTTCATCTGAATTGGCGATTTCTACCAACTCCCCATGATTCAGTATCATGATCTGATCAGAAATATATTTCACTACCGACAAATCATGCGAAATAAAGATATAGCTCAGGCCAAATTCATCCTGTAAATCCTGTAGCAAATTCAGTACTTGAGCCTGAACCGAGACATCTAGTGCCGAGACCGATTCATCACAGATCAGAATTTCAGGCTTGAGCGTCAGGCAACGTGCAATCGCAATCCGCTGACGTTGTCCCCCTGAAAACTCATGCGGATAACGATCAAAGGCCTGCACGGGCAGGCTGACCCGTTTCAGTAGCTCCAGTGCCAGCTGTTTACGTTCTGCATCATTCGCACCAATACTATGAATCTGCATTGGTTCCATCAGGATTTGTCCTACACTAAAGCGTGGATTGAGTGAGGCATAAGGATTTTGGAAAACGATCTGAATCTTGCGTTGGTATGGCTTAAATTCTTTTTCTGACATGGACAAAATATCCTGTCCCTGAAACAGGGCCTGACCGCCTGTAGCTTGGTGTAAACGCATCAGCAACAGCCCAATGGTGGTTTTCCCAGAACCTGACTCACCAACCAGACCCAAGGTTTTACCTTTGGCCAGCTGAAATGACACCCCCTTCACTGCCTGAAATTCTTCTTTTCGAAATAGGCCTTTGGGGCTATAAAATGATTTATTCAGATCGCGTACATCCAGAATAATTTCTTCATTGCCCTTTAAGCCTCGGCTACGTTCTGTCAGTTTTTCAGGATTTGGAGGCACATTTTCAAGCCATTGCTCTCCTTTTTGCTGGATAAAGTCACTGATTACCGGCAGACGCTGTGGCCGATGAGAAAGCTGAGGCCGACAATGTAAAAGCGCTTTGGTATACACGTCTTTTGGATGCTCAAGTACGGATTTGACTGCTCCCTGTTCACGGATTTCTCCATCACGCATTACAATGACCTGATCTGCAATTTCAGCGACCAAGGCCAAGTCATGACTAATCAGCAAAATTGACATTTGCCTGCGCTGACGCAAGGATTCAAGCAAGTCTAGAATCTGCTTTTGAATGGTCACATCCAGCGCTGTGGTCGGTTCATCGGCAATCAGGAGTTTAGGTTCGCAGGCAATCGCCATGGCAATCATCACCCTTTGCTGCTGTCCACCAGATAGTTGGCCCGGATAAGCATCAATCCGGGCTTCCGGTGAAGGAATACCCACTTCCTGCAACAGCTCCAAAGTTCTCTGACGGGCCTGTTTTTTATTCATGCCCAAATGCAGTCTTAATACTTCTGCAATCTGCATACCAACCGTAAAGACCGGATTGAGCGAAGACATGGGTTCCTGAAAAATCATGGCGATGTCTCTTCCACACATCTGGCGCATTTTACGGACAGGTAGTGTAAGCAGATCCTGTCCTTCAAACATAATTTTACTGTCGGGAGAAATCTGGCTATTTTCAGGGGCCAATAGTCCCATGGTGGCCAGCGCAGTCACAGATTTTCCACTTCCCGACTCTCCGACCAAGGCTACGGTGGTATTGGCGGGGATCTCGAACGAAATACTTTTGACCGTTTCAATATATTGTTGATGTTCATCTTTAAAACTGACGCGCAGGTTTTCTACACGGAGCAATACAGGGGCTGGATGAAAGTTCTGATCAGACATGTTGGCTCCTATTTCAGTTTGGGATCTAATGCATCACGCAGTGCATCGCTAAACATCGAAAATGCCGTCACCAACACCGCCATGGCAATGGAGGCGGCTGCCAGTTGCCACCATTTTCCTAAAATCAGCTCACTTTGTGCTTCATTCAGCATGCTGCCCCACGACACCACACCTGTCGGTACGCCAAAGCCCAAGAAGCTTAAAATCACTTCAGACTTGATAAAGGCCACCACCAGAATGGACATCTGTACCAGCGCAATATGGCTTACATTGGGAAAAATATGCACAAACATACGCCGCATATGGCTGACCCCTATAGCTTTGGCAGCCATTACATATTCACGTGAAGTGTGCTTCATATACTCAGCCCGTACCAGACGAAATACCCCGGTCCAGCCCGTCAGCCCTAAAATCAGGATAATGGCTAGAATACCTTTTTGCTGCAATACCGCCGCAATGGCCAGTATCAGTAACAGATAAGGAATTGAGGTAAAAATATTATAAAACCAGTTCAGTGCATCATCGACCCAGCCACTGAAATACCCTGCGACTGCACCCAATAACGTGCCGATAGCCACCGACATTACTGCGGCAACCAGCCCCACCAGAATCGAAGTTTCTGCACCTTTAATGGTTTTTAGCAGTATATCCTGTCCCCATTTATCTGCACCAAAAATCAGGCTCTGTTTCAGCTCATTGCGCTGATCTATTAACTGGCCTCCCAGTTCCTGTTCGATGGCCAGCATATCTTCAGCCAAAGGATCGACCACCCTATAATCCTCTATGATCTGACCTGCTCCCTGCACAGTAGCAACTTGCAGATTTAATGCCGTGCCGTTATTTTGTAAAGGCTCGACTGGTTTTCCTGATGCCGCTCTGAGCTGGCTTTCTTCAGGAAATGAAACCTCGACTGCCGGGGTACTCTTCATAAAAGTGGGAGGTGCATAGCTCACCGCCACTTCCTGATCCCAGTCTTTGGCAAGCATGCCACTGAGAGATAAGATCAGCAGCAGAAAATAGAATCCAACAATCCACAACGACAACATGGCAATACGGTCACGCTTTAGACGGCGCCAGGCCAGTTGCCATAATCCGCTTGAGGCAGATGCAGCTGTCTGGTGAGCCTGCGTTCGTTTTAAAATGGCACTCAGCATACCTTCACCTACTTCAACTGTATACGCGGATCAATCCATTTATAGATGACATCCGCGATCAGGTTGAACAGCATGGTCGCGACTGCCACATATACGGTAATGGCTTTAATAACCGGAAAATCAGAGCGCTCTACCGCAATAATCACTTCACGTCCAATGCCAGGAATACCAAAGAAACGTTCAATCAAAAAAGCACCGATCAGCAGGGCCGGCAAGTTCGACATGACATCCGTAATCATGGGAATTGAAGCATTACGCAGTACATGTACGCCCAGAATCCGGCTTTCCCCCAAGCCCTTTGCCCGTGCGGTACGCACATAGTCCTGATTGACTTCATCCAGTACAAAGCTGCGATATAAGCGCAGCATCGGTGCAATACTGACCACCAGCATAATCAGAATCGGCAGCATGGCATATTGAAACAGGTTGTTAGTCAGACTGTCGCTCCAGCCCTGAACCGGGAACCAGCTCAGCTGATAGGCCAGTACATACTGAAAAACGATGATATACACCAGAATGCTGATCGACATGCCAATGGTGCAGAGCATCATGATCATGCGGTCAGTCAGCGAGCCTCGTACAGCAGCCACAGCCAGTGCCAGAATAATGGCAATTAAAGTTTGTAAAATGGTTAAGGGAATTAAAATGGTCAGTGAAGGTCCCAAACGGGTGATGATAATCTGCGAGACGGGTTCTCCGGTACTCCAGCTCAGGCCATAATCAAAGCTGACGATCTGCTGGATAAATATCCAGAGCTGGACATAATAGGGCTGTTCAACTCCCAGCTGCTGCCGGATATTTTCAATCTGTTCCAGATTGGCCATTTTCCCTGCCAGAATATACGCCGGGTCTCCTCCCACCCAATTAAACAAAAAGAAAATCAGCAAGATCACACCCAGCATGGTGGGAATCATTTGCCAAATCCTGCGAATTATATATGCCAGCATTGTATCCCTGCCCTGACTTAATGTCCTGAAATTTCCTTGAAGAACGCCTGACTGTCTGGCTCACGTCCCAGTAAGTCTTTGACCATCTGCTCACCCGGCTTTTGCCCCCCCTGAGCCAGTACCGTAGCGCGATAACGTGCTCCCACTTTAGGATTCATCAAATGCTCCCCAAAAGCAGACAGCATGTCGAGTGCCAAAACTTGTGACCACATATAGCTGTAATAACCTGCCTGATAGCCCCCCATCAAATGCCCAAACTGGCCCGGAAACTGTTGTCCCGAGACATATCCCAGGGCAGTTTGACTTTCCATTTCCTGCCAGAGTTTTAAGGGATCAAGGCTTAAGGCATTTTGGCCATGCACAGCCATGTCATACTGCGCATATAGGGTCTGACGTGCATAATGCGCTCCCCGGCCATAATTCTTGACGCTTTTTAAGCGCTCGGCCATGGCTGAATCAATGCGTGGACAGGCGGGTTCACAATAGTCGGCCACTTTAGACAGCGTTTCAAAACGGCGCGCCCATTCTTCATACATTTGTGAAGGAGCTTCAACAAAGTCACGTTCTACCGATGTGCCTGACTGCTCACTATAGCGGGTTTTAGATAGCAGGCCATGCAAGGCATGTCCCATTTCATGTACAAAGGTTTCCAGCTCATTGCTGTTCAGCCCTTTACGGTTAAAGTTGGTCACCAAAACGGAGATGGGACGGCGCTCATTTAAACGGCTGCCCCCATACACACCCCACACCGCGGCATGGCCATACTTACCTTTACGTGGGTATTTATCCAGATACAGGCCGCCCAGAAACTCTCCGGAAGCAGTGTCATGCACAGCATAGTATTCCACTTCATCATGCCAGGCTTTGACTTTCACCGGCTTGAACTGGGTGCCGTATAGTTCAGAAGACAGGGCAAATAACCATTTCTGTGCAGCTTCAGTTGGAAAATAATCGCGCAGTTTTTCCTGATCAATCTGGTATTTGGCCTGACGTAGCTTTTCATTCCAGTAAAGCTGGTTCCAACGCTCAATTTTTGCTGTTTCTACAGGAATTTTTAAGCTTTCTGCCTTGAAACGACGTAATTCCTCTATCTCCTGTTTTTCTAGCGGCGCCACCTTGGCATGAACTTCCTCCAGAAAAGCATTGACGGCTTCAGGGGTTTTAGCCATACGATATGCCAGGGCAAAATGGGCATAGCTGTCTTTTCCAAATAGTTGTGCCTGCTCATAACGCAGATCGATTGCCCTTTTCATCAGCTTCAGGTTTTGTTCAGTACCACGCCGGCTATACGCCGTCTGATAGCGTTTACGTGCTGCATCGCTGTCTGCCAGCTCCATAAAAGGCTGATATTCCGGGTAATCAAAGCCTAACTCATAATTCCCACGGGTATTTGTCTTCAGGCCTGCCATATAACTGTCTGGCAAACCTTTCATTTCCTCTGGATTAAATTCAACCTTGTCCTGATTATCCCGTACGTTTTTGGAGAAATCCTGAGAGAGCCTGGTGCTCTCATCCATAATTTCCTTTAAGCGTTTCTGCTTGTCTGCGCTCAGCTGTATACCGTTTTTTTCAAACTGTTCCAGAATATCCTTCAGATATTTCTGATCAATTTCATCTATTGCGGTTAATTTCTTGAATTGGACATAAAGCTGTGGACGCTGATACAGTGCCGTCAGATATTGATCACTTTTAAGCTCACAATCATCTGCGGCCTGACGTATGGCCGGATCAGGATCTATATTGCTATATAGTCCAATCGGTGAAATAAAATCGCTCGCTTCGGCCAGAATGTTGTCCCACTCTGCCAAATAGGCCGAACTCCGGGCATTGTTTTTTATTTTTTTGTTTTCAAACTTTTTAACCTGCTTGTGCATTTTTTTTAAGTTTGCATCACATAAGACGGGAATCTCGCTTGCCTTAAATAAAGGCAAGAATGAGGGCTGAGCCGCGATTGCCCCGGAACTGCTCATCATGAGCAACACACTGAGAGTGCTTATTTTCATTTTCTTTGACTGCATCCATCGCTCCAGTGTTGGATTATTTTTTAGAATCGACATCGAGATACATCCATTCTGCTGACAAAATCGGATGGTTCTTATAGCCAATCACCCGCGCTTGAGTGAGTACATTACGGTAGCTGCTGTACAGCATGAGAACCGGCATATTAACCTCCAGAATGCGTGACATCTTGCGATACAGGGCATCACGTTCAGGACCCGGATTCATGCTCTGGGTCTGCTCATAGAGCCGGTCAAATTCGGGATGCCTGAAACAGGAATTATTGCTCATGTGGATATTTTTACCGTAAAACAGCTGCATAAAGTTATCGGCATCCGGATAGTCTGCAATCCAGGCCGAGCCTTTAAACATGGTCTTGCACTGCTTTTCCAGTTTAAGGGCTTCAGCAAATGGCATGGCTTTACTCACCATCTTGATCTGGATGCTGTCGAGTGCCTTTTTCCAGAATTCAGCCTGCTGTTGGCCACGGCTGGTATTTCCCACAATCAGCTCAATTTCCAGCGGCTTGCCATTCGGCTGACGCCGCCAGCCATCCGTCCCGACCTGATATTGATAGCGGTCCAGCAGCAGATTGGCCGCCTTGACTGAGTAGGGAATACTGCTCTTGTACTGTGGAGAATAACCGACCATCCCGGGAGGAATCGGCATTTGTAGCTGATTGGCATCGCCTTTATACAGAATATTGATCATCTTCTCAGTTGAAAATGCCATTGCCATTGCCCGACGTAAGGCTATTTTTTCCTTTGCCAATCCGCCGACGACCGGATGCCGCATATTCCAGTACTGATAGCCAATTAAAGGATCGCTAATGCGAGAAAGCTGTATGCCCTGCTTTTTTAAATTCGGTTTGAGTACACCATTTTCTAATGCCTGTACCACCAGATCACCCTCAATTTCACTGATATCCAGCTCATTTTTACTAAAAGCCAGCCAGCGAGACTGAGCTTCTTCAATCACCCGAATATCAATGGTACCAATCTGTGGCATTTTCTTTCCTTGCATGGCCTTAATAATAGGCTGATCTGCATGATGACTGGCCTTAAAGTTCCAGACAAAGCCACGATAGTTCGGATTGGCGGTTAAGATGATCCGTGAAGCTGGTGTCCAGTGACTCAGCAGATAGGGCCCGGTGCCCACCGGATGATCCATCACAAAGCCGGCCTTATTACGATATTTTTCAATGACCTCTCTGGCGACCGCCGCTGCCGGCTGATGGGCAAGCAGCATTGCAAAGTTCTGATCCGGTTTAATCAGCTTTAAAATCAGGGTATAGCGATCCGGCGTCTGGATGCCTTCAAAGGGCTGATCATAATCAAACTTGCCGGTTTTTTTAGCCTGTGCCAGTAAGGCTTCCGTCCCCTTGATCCGGCCCTCCAGCAACCAGCTGTTTGGAGAATGTAAGGTCGGGTCTATCAGCCGTTTCAGTGAATAGGCATAGTCAGCAGCCGTCAGTTCACGCTTCTTGCCTTTAAATACCGGATCATCTGCAAAATAAATTCCCTTCTTGATTTGAATAATATAAGTCAGACCATCCGCGCTGACCTGTGGTAAAGCGACTGCCGTATTCGGTACCAGTTTGACCGGGGACGCCAGATAATCATAACTAAATAGATTTTCAAAAATGGCAGCGTTGACCCGGCCAGAATAGACATCATGAGTCGCAGCCGGATCAAAGCCGGTTTCAGCCACAGGAAAAACATCACGCAGGATTTTATTTGGATCGGCTGGATTGGCAGCCCCGACCGGTACTGCAGCAGTTGCAAACAGACAGCTTACGATCAGACAGTGAGTCAGCTGTAAAAATGGAGTTAAAAATTTTTCTTTTAGCATGCACTTGATCTAATTCTTTATTTTTTTAACAGGTTCAAGCTCTAGATAATGCCACAGTCTGCTTAGAATAAGAGCAGCTTTATAAACTTAAATTTAAGATTCATCCGGTTCTGTAGATCTGAGCTACTATTTTTTCCAAGCCTTGTCATTACACGCTTCAATTTTATTGTTTTATATCAATCACTCATTTTATTGCTTGTCATTTAGCAGTCTGCCCGCGTCTGGATTATCAAAAATGGTTGGGTGTTCAAAATAGCGCCTTTCAATATAGAAAATCCCGCCAAAATTGCGGGATTTTCTATCTATGTTTTACATCTGTGACTGGATATAATTTTGCAGACCAATCAACTCAATCAACCTCAGCTGTTTTTCCAGCCAGTAAGTATGATCTTCTTCAGTATCAGACATTTGCTGGCGTAGCAGATCACGGGTGATATAATCCCCTTTTTCCTCGCACAGCTTGATTCCCTGAGCCAGCTTTTCACGCACATGATACTCAAGTTTTAAATCGGCTTTCAAGCAACTGACCACATCTTCACCGACTTCAATATCATCACGCATCATGTTCGGCTTGCCTTCCAGAAACAGGACACGACGGATAATTGCATCCGCATGTTGGGCTTCTTCCTGCATTTCATGATCAATTCGTTCGAAGATCTTGCTCAAGCCCCAATCTTCATACATACGAGAGTGAATCAGATATTGGTCACGGGCAGCCAGCTCGCCGCCAATCAGCATATTCAAATAGTCTACGACTTCTGGATTACCACGCATTTTGAACTACTCCCTATTTTATAAAATCTATTATGAATAAAACTGTGCGGTTTTGCAAAAGTTAAATTTACGTAAATATATGATTTTTATAAAATTAAAATGAGAAGCACTTGCATTTACCCTCTCAATTCAGATAAATCCCGTTTAGAAAACAAGATGTTGCAACTGCTTGTATCTTTTCCAAAGTCAAAATTTTACTAGAAAAATCAAACGTTAAAAATTGTAAAAAATCATCGTGATAAAAAATACTCATCATATTTGTATAAATATCATTATATTGGGGTATTTTATGCATGATTTGTCTTATGATGCAGGGAAATTTAAAACAACAACGGTTTCATTATGATACAACCATCAACTACAGCGCCTGTGCTCGTGACCGGTGCCTCTGGCTATATCGCCAGCTGGGTAATTCAAAAACTTTTAACTCAAGGGTATACCGTTCACGCTACTGTTCGGGATTTAAACAAGACGCAAAGTTTTAAGCATCTGGAGCAGATTGCCGACACTGCTCCTGGCACACTTAAACTGTTTGCAGCCAATCTGCTAACCCCGGGTTCTTTTGATGCGGCGATGCAGGACTGTGAAATCGTGTTTCATATGGCTTCGCCTTTTGTTGTGACCAATTATACAGACCCCGTAAAAGATATCATTGAGCCCGCAGTTGTGGGCACAGAAAATGTATTAAATAGCATCAATAAGACCGAATCGGTTCAACGCGTGGTGGTGACTTCTAGTATTGCCTCGACCTATGGCGATGCCATCGATATCTTACAAACCAAACAGCAGCGTTTTGATGAGTCGCACTGGAATATGACCAGCTCGTCCCATCATCAGCCTTATCCTTATTCCAAGGTGATGGCAGAACGCAAGGCTTGGGAAATGGCGGAGGCGCAGGACCGTTGGGATCTGATTTGTATTAATCCTGCTCTGGTATTTGGAGAATCCCTTACCCCCAACACCCAGTCTGGCAGCGTGGAAGTTCTGCAACAGTTTGCCAATGGTCTGACCCTGCTGGGTGTTCCGCCTATGTGGAATGGGGTTGTCGATGTACAAGACGTGGCTGAAGCACATCTCCGTGCAGCATTTAATCCCGAGGCCGAAGGCCGTTATATTATTTGTAGTGAGACTTTAAGCCTGCTGGAGATGGGAAAAATTTTGCGTAAAGCTTTTGGTGCCAAGTTTCCTTTCCCACGTAATCAGTTACCTAAAACTGCATTTAAGATGTTCGGCCCACTTGCCGGCTTTAGCCGGAAATTTGTCGAACTCAACATGGGCTATCCAATTTATTTTAATGCACAAAAAAGTCAGGATCAGCTCGGAATTCAATATCGTCCGGTACAAGAAAGTCTGGTTGAGCATTTTCAGCAGCTTCTTGATGACGGATTGGTCAAACGCTATATTCCTTAACGGGTAGAGTGATTTGAAAGTAAAAGACACCCGAAGGTGTCTTTTTTAATATTTAGAGGCGATTAAAAAGCCAAGAAAATAGCTTAGGCTTCCAGCAGGCCATAATTATGCATCAAATCAATAAACTGCTCTTCATTCATCACGGGTACGCCCAGTTTTTCAGCCTTATCCAGTTTCGAGCCGGCCTTTTCTCCAGCCACCACACATTTGGTTTTAGCAGATACACTGCCACTCACCCGAGCACCGAGGGCTTGCAATAATTGCGTTGCTTCATCACGTCCCATACTGCTGAGGGTTCCGGTCACCACCCAACTTTCACCATTGAGTGGCTGGCGAGTCGGAGCAACCGGTGCATCCCAGTGAATGCCTGCGGCAAGCAGACGATCCAGCACTTCCAGATTATGCGGTGCCTGAAAGAAATCAATAATCCATTCTGCGGTAATATCCCCCACATCCGGTGTTTTCTTTAAGGTTTCAAGATCAGCATGGCGTAAGGCGTCCAGAGTCTGGAAGGTATTGGCCAGCATCCGCGCCGTGGTTTCACCTACCCCCCGAATACCGAGTGCATAGATAAATGCTGCCAGTGTGGTTTTCTTGCTGTTTTCAATCGCATCCAGCAGGTTCTGAACCGATTTGGCTCCCATCTTTTCAATACCAAGCAAGGTTTCACGATGCTCATGCAGATGGTAAATATCCGAGATATCTTTCAAGAGATTCAGATGCAACAGCGATTCTACCCAACGGTCGCCCAGACCTTCAATATCCATGGCCTTACGCGAAACAAAGTGACGAATCGCCTCGATCCGCTGTGCCGCACAGTATAGCCCCCCTGAACAGCGTGCCAGTGCCTCACCTTCTGGCATAACTACTGGTGAATCACAGACCGGACAGGTATCTGGCAAACGAACCTCAAGTGCATCGGCAGGACGAAATTCCGGCCAGACTTTTTCAACCTTAGGAATCACATCTCCACTGCGATAGACACTCACGGTATCACCAATCCGTACATCCAGACGGTGAATCTCGCCTATATTATGCAAGGTCACATTGGAAACCGTGACGCCACCCACTGCAACTGGATTCAAGCGCGCCACTGGGGTCAAGGTACCAGTGCGGCCGACCTGCCAGTCAATATGCTCAACTGTGGTAATGGCCGCCACGGCTGGGAATTTATAGGCAGTGGCCCAGCGCGGTTCACGGCTCAAGAAGCCGAGTTGCTGCTGCTGTTTCAGGTCATTGACTTTAATGACCAAGCCATCAATTTCTACGCTTAGATCAACCCGCTGCTGAATCATCCGCTCATAAACAGCCTGCACTTCCTCAATCGACTGGCAGATAAAGTGCTGCTCTCCGGTTGCAAACCCGAACTGGCTCAGCCATTCCAGACTGGCTGACATGCTGTCCTGACCATGATGCGGTACGCACTGGGCAATGCCATATGCATAAAATGCCAGAGGGCGTGAAGCGGCAATTTTCGGATCCAGCTGGCGTAAACTTCCTGCCGCAGCATTTCGTGGATTGGCAAAGGTTTTTTCCCCTTTGTCCAGATTGGCGGCATTCAAGCGTTCAAAACCGGACTTCGGCATCAGGACTTCACCGCGCACTTCAAGCAGCTCTGGAATGATTCCATTCACCGCTACCAGAAACTTCGGCAAGTTCCGGATGGTTTTGACATTCTGGGTAATATCTTCACCCGTTTCGCCATCACCCCGCGTGACACCGCGCACCAGTACCCCATGTTCATACCACAGAGAAATCGCTAGGCCATCGAACTTTAATTCGACATCATATTCAATTGTCTGCTTTGGCAAACGCTCTTCAATCCGGCGGGCAAAGGCAAAGAGATCATCCTGGTTAAAGACATTGCCCAGAGACAGCATAGGCACTGCATGAGTCACGGAAACAAATTTTGCCAGCGGCTGCCCTCCGACCTTGTCGGTTGGCGTATCCGGTTGTCTCAAATGTGGATATTGTTGTTCCAGCGCTTTAAGCTGATGAAAAAGCTGATCATATTCACTGTCTTCAATGGTTGGCTGATCCATTACATAATAGGCATGATTATGCCGGGCAAGCAGTTGAATCAGTTGACGCATTTGCGCAATGACAGTGGCATCTTGGGTCATAATTTCACCATAAAAAAGGGCGGTTAATCCGCCCTATACACATTCAGCTGTTGGCTATTATAAAAATCGGAACCGACAGATTCAATATTGCAAATCAAGCTTCTGCAGCAGTTTGTCCGGCACGATAATCGATGGCCTGATGACGCCAGAATTCACGTAATTGCGGGGTAAATTCCTGATGATTCTGATCATAGACAATCCCGTCTACTTCACGGGCAATCAGGCGTGAAACACTGTCCATGGTATCAAAGGCATTTTGTACATCGCTATGCGGCAGTGCCAGGAAGAAAGCCAAACCTTTCACTTCTTCAGTAGATAAGGTTTCCAGATCAAAGCCTTCCATGCCGATATCTGTCATGCGCAGCACCGAAAAAAGCAGTTTGGAACCATCTTCACTATAACGGTGGAAACAGGCCAGCTCGCCATAACGCAAGCCGTATTTTAACAAGACTTTTAGGGTTTTATCACCCGACAGTACACGGTTTTGCGGATAGATATGCAATGAAATGATCATTTCAGCATTGGCCAGCGCACTTTCTTCATCCACAATTTTTTGCTCATGCAGATGTGCATCCAGAATGCTGCTTTCATCATTAAATTCAGAGATTTCAGCTTTTTCGATATTGCTGTTCAGGCTGAACTCAGGCGCTGAGTCATGCACCGTTTCGGTCATATCTGCTTTGCTTTCTTCAGTTTTTATCTGCTCTTGCGGCTGAGATTCTGCTTGATGTTCTAAGCCTGCTTTAGGGGCTGCCACGTCAGCCGGTGTATCTTCTAGCTGTTCTGGGGCAGGTTTAGCCTCTGCTGTAACAGCTTGATGCTTCTCTGCTTTTGCCACACTTGCTGCATCTGCAAGTCCCGGTTCGACTTGGTCGGGATTTGCAGACAGCGCTACAGGGGTTTCTTCATGCAGGCGTGGTTCTACCCGCTCTACCGCTTCTGCTTCTTTTTTGTTGAGCTGTGAACGCACATGACGTGGAATGACGGGCGTCTGGCTATCCGGGTCAATATGGAGATCTGCATCAAGAGAAGGGACAGCTTCAGCAGGTTTTTTAAAGATCATTTTGATGCCGAGCAGCATGATTACAACTGCAATAATAATCCCGATAATTGTGGTGATTTCCATGTTATACCTCCGCAGCTAAGCCGTATTCTTTTGCCTGTTCCAAATTTACTGTCACTAGTTTTGATGTGCCCGGTTCAGGCATGGTTACACCTAACAGATCAGTCGCCATCATCATTGCAAGTTTGTTATGAGTAATATAAATAAATTGCACGTGTTCAGAAAGCTCTTTGACTAAATTACAAAAACGTCCCACGTTGGCATCATCCAGCGGTGCATCCACTTCATCCAGCACACAAAATGGCGCCGGATTTAAACGAAAAATCGCGAAGACCAAAGCCAATGCCGTGAGGGCCTTTTCACCACCAGACAGCAAAGCCAGCGAACTGTTGCGTTTGCCCGGGGGTCTTGCCATCAGTTTTACACCCGATTGCCATCCGTCTTCAAGACTCAAGCTGGCTTCACCGCCTTCAAACACTTTCGGGAACAGGTGTTGCAGCTCGGCATTGACCTGATCAAAAGTGTTCATAAACAGCTTACGGGTTTCCTGATCAATACTTTTCATGGCAGCTTGGAGCTGTTCCACTGTATTTTCTAGGTCCTGCATCTGGTGGCTGAGTTCCTCATAACGTCGGGAAACTTCTTCGTATTCTGCGGAAGCTGCCAGATTGACTGCGCCCAATTTGTCAAACTTAGCCTGGGCTTTTTCCAGCTTGGCCTGATGTGCCTGTACATCCAGCGTCAAACCGGAAATCATCTCACTATTCATTTCTTTTAGCTGTTCTGAATAATGCTGTAAATCTGATTTGGCTGCCTGCCAGGCCAGACGCTTCGCCTCCAGTTCGGTTCGGATTCTCTCATCCTGTTGTTGAAAGCGATGTCGCTGTTCTGTTAAATTTTGCTGTTTGTCCTGCAACTGCTTCAGTTCAAGCTGCCAGTCTGCCCAGGTGTTTTGCAGTTTTTCCGTGATCTGCGCCTGTTCCTTAAACTGGCTATGTAGCGCGGGTAATTCCAGCTGTACCGGATCAACAAACTTTTTGGCCTGCTCAATCTGGAGCGCAATTTGCTGATATTGCTGTTTTAAAAAGACCTGATCTTTTTCCAGTAATTCGAGCTGTTGCTGACTCTGGACACTTTGCCGGCGCAACAATTCCGCTTCCTGCTGTACCTGCTGGCTCAATTGCTGTGCATCTTCCAGCTGAGTATTCAGTTCTTCCAGCTGAAATTGCAGGGTTTTATACTGCGGAAGTGCCTGCTCCAATTTCAGGTTTAAAGCATGCAGATCAATTTCCAGATCATCTTTCTGCATGGCATCTTCTTCCAGCTGCTCTTCCAGCTGTTGCAATTGATTGTGTAACTGCTGCTTCTGTAGCGTAAAGGCCTGTGTCGCACTCTGGGCTTTGGCAATATTTAAATCAAGTTGTTGTAACTGTTTTTGCGCCTGCTTCTGCTGCTCACTACTCGCCTGAATCTGGTGATGTAGGGCTGCGATCTGTTGATTCAGCTCAGGGAGTTGCTGTTCCGCCTCTGTAAGCTGTGGTTCGAGCTCAGCAAGCTGCTGCTCAATCTCATCCAGACGAATACGATGACTGAGCGCACCCTGTCCGGCCTGACTATGTGCATCATAATCCAGCGCAATGACCCAGTCTGGCCCTACATGGTAACCATCCAGACTCAGGATCGACTGACCCGGCTGTAACTGCGGTTGCAGGCTTAAAGCGGCATGAAAAGATTCGGCAACGGCGACCTGCTGCCAGAGTGAATAATGGGGCGCGGCAATCCAGTCCGCCAGACATGGCAAGCCGGCGATTTGTATCTGGAGCTGCACCGTTTGCGTCTTGAGCTGACGTGCATGATTCTCTAAAAAATACTCATCTTGTGTCAGCACTTGAGCCGAGAGCCATTTGGCCAGAAACTTCTCGATCAAAGCGGCATGGACTTTGGCCGCAGGCTGAAGCTTTAAGACCTGCATGAGCTGTACCCTATCGGTCTTGACCGGTGGATGGGCTTTGGTCAGTAACTGGCTCAGGTTTTTCCGTTCTGAATGCAGCACCTGAATTTCCGATTTCAGCCGCATCAGACGCTGTTGATGCGTGGCCTGTTGTGCCTGAAGTTGCTCGAGTTGAGTTTTGAATTCTTGCAGCCGGGCTTCATGGCCTGCAAGCTGCTGTTCAGCCTGGGCTCTATCTTGCTGATCATATTCCAGCTCATCCTGCTGTACTTGCTGCTGAATCTGGCTAACTTGCTGAGCCAAGGTCTGTTTTTGCTGCTCGATACGGGCAATATTTTTTGCCAGCTGTTCGCTTTGCGCCAGCATCTGTAATTGACGCTGTTGTTGCTGCTCTACCTGGGTTTTAATTTGCGTAAATTGGGCCGCGACTGCTGCTTGCTGAGATTTAAGCTCTGCCAGCTGCTGCGTTTGATTCTGCTTCTGGCCTTCCTGTTGGTGTAGCTGTACTGTCTGTTCTTCAAGCTGTGCTTGCAGGGTTTCCAGTTGTAGTTCAGTCAACTGTAGCCGTTCTTTGGTCTGGGCTTTTTGCTCTTCCAGTTTGATTAGACTATTGGAGTTCTGCTGCAACAGGGATTGCTTCTGCTGCAAAGTCATTTCCAGTTCACTGCGCTTTTTTTCAGCCTGCTGCCATTCGCTTTGTAGCGGTGTAGATTGTTGGATCAGGCGCTGGAACAGCTCGCTGGTGGTTCCCAAGTCATGCTCGACCGTCGTCAGCTCTGAACGGACCAGCTTGAAACTTTCACCCAGTTCATTCATCTGCACCGTGTATTCTTCTTGCAGGCGCTGGCTCTGCTCCGACTGGAACGAAAGCACTTCAACCCTGATCCGGCGAATCTCTGCTTCCAGCTCTTTATATTGAATCGCGGTTTCGGACTGGCGTTTCAGGGTTTTTAGCTGAGCTTTCAGTTCAGCAGCAATATCTTCCAGACGGGACAGGTTTTGTGTAGTGTGGTCCAGATGCAGCATGGTTTCGCGGCGACGGGCCTGATAACGCGAAACGCCAGCAGCCTCCTCAATAAAGACCCGCATTTCTTCCGGCTTGGCATCGACCAGACGGTTAATCATGCCCTGTTCAATAATGGCATAGGAACGTGGTCCCAGACCGGTCCCCAGAAAAATATCGGTAATATCACGACGGCGACATTTGCTGCCATTCAGGAAATATTCAGACTTGCCATCCCGGTTGACTTGTCGCCGTACAGCCAGCTCACTATAGGCATTATAAGCCCCGCCCAGCTTGCCATAAGTATTGTCAAAACGTAATTCTACACTGGCCATGCCTACTGGTTTACGCTTGGCGGTTCCGGTAAAAATCACATCCTGCATGCTGCCACCACGCAACTGGCGGGCACTAGATTCACCCATGACCCAGCGAATGGCATCAATCACATTGGATTTCCCACAACCATTGGGCCCGACCACCGCAGTACGATTATCTTTAAAGTGTAGCGTGGTGCTGTCAGCAAAAGATTTGAAGCCTGAAAGTTTTAAGCTGCTTAAACGCATAGTGTCCTGATTTAACGTCGTGAGCGTCTGGCCCACGCGAGTTCAATTTGTTTCATCCGTGTCAGAGATTCCAACACAAGGTTGCGTAAGTGTCGACAAAAATCTTCCATAAATAAAGAGGCCTGATGTGATTTTCGGATTAAAATTGCTTCAGTAACCAGCTTAAACAGCTCGAAAGATTCTTGTAGCTCACGTCTGGAAATATTCAGGGTCAGAAAATAGCTACGGCGCAAGGAGGGTAATAGTTCCTGGTAGTAGCGCATCAGATAAGGATTTCCCACCATTTCCGGTTGCTGGGCCATCCCCTGAAAGATTAAATCATAAAACTTTTCAGTATGACCTTGGCGAGTTTCGGCTTCCAATTGTTCTAATAATAGCTGAATACGCTCAGCTTCATGGCTACGCCAGCTTTCAGCCATACGATGCACCATCTGCCCCAGAAGCAAGGCACTCATTTCAAATAGGGCACGTACCTGCAAAGCGGACATTTCCGAGACCATCGCTCCGCGGCGCGGGAAGATTTCAATCAATTGGGTGCGTTCCAGTAAAAGCAGGGCTTCACGCACTGAACCGCGGCTAGCGTCCAGCTCCGATGCAATTCTAAGTTCCTGAATCCGCTCGCCTTCGACCAGCTCGCCCCGGATGATCTGTTCACTGATGTGCTTGGCAATCTGTACAGATAAACTGTGTGCTTCTTGTTGTTGCATACCGTTCCTGTCTTATTTTTATTGATGCAAATGGAGTCATTCTGAATAACTTTCATTGATTAAACGGTTTTTTTGTAGGAAATACTTTGACATTGTCAGACAATCTTGTGTCTGTACAGCCAATCCAGCCCGATAAAAAGGAGAATACAAGTCGATTCTCCTGATCAAGTTTGGTTTAAAAGAGACAAATCAGGCAATAAAGCCCTGATAGATAAAATATAGCCCGACTGTGGTCAGCAAGCCGGCAAAACATTTTTTGAGCATCGCTGGTGACAATCGATGTGCCACTTTTGCACCCTGCTTTGCGGTAAAGAAGCTCATCAGGCTAATCCCGATAAAAGCATAGATATGGATATAACCGATGGTATTCGCTACATTGACCTGTGCCTGCTGTCCAAACCAGATAAAACCGATCGCTCCGGCAAGTGCAATAGGGAGTCCGCAGGCCGCTGAGGTCGCGACTGCTTTTTGTATCGCGACGCCGCAACGATTTAAAAAAGGTACCGTCAGACTGCCTCCCCCAATTCCGAAAATCGCTGAAGCCACCCCAATCCCTGCACCTGCTGCAAGTTGTAGGGGGGCCGAAGGCAGCTGCTGGTTCGGATTAATCTGTATATGGGCACCCCTAAACATTCTGAAAGCGACCCAGACGGCGAAGAAGCCGATTAAGAGTTGCAGGCCCTGAGCGGATAAATAATCGGCAATTCCCGCTCCGAAAAATGAGCCCACGATCAGACCGGGAGCCAGATTACGAAACACATGCCACAAAACGGCACCTTTTTGATGATGTGCCATCACCGAACTGATCGAAGTGACAATAATTGTGGCCAGAGAAGTGCCTACTGCCATATGCATAATCACGCCTGGATCGTACTGGAGCTGGGTAAAAACAATGTACAGGATGGGTACAATGATCAGACCACCACCGACACCAAACAGGCCTGCGGCGAATCCTGCGATTGCACCAATCAATAAATATATGATTAACTCCATAACGACATTTACCACGTTTAGATTCAAATGGATGTAGAAACTCGCGAACTGCAGCAACGTTTAAGCGATGCAGGCCAACTCCCTGAAGTGTTATTAATCAAGCCCGTGACCACATCAACCA
This sequence comes from Acinetobacter sp. S4397-1, assembly GCF_024129285.1. Classification (NCBI taxonomy): domain Bacteria; kingdom Pseudomonadati; phylum Pseudomonadota; class Gammaproteobacteria; order Moraxellales; family Moraxellaceae; genus Acinetobacter; species Acinetobacter sp. S4397-1. The sequence goes on along the minus strand of NZ_JAMXXZ010000012.1, from coordinate 35,497 downwards.
ATGATGATGTACGCGAACTGGCCAGCAAAAATGTACAACACGTACTGGTCTGTAGCCGGGTGCAAACCCAGGGGCGCGGACAACGCCAGCGTCAGTGGGTCTCGCCTGAAGGAAATATCTATTTAAGCACATTGCTACATACACAAAAAGCAATAGATGGCCGTCTGGCGCTGGAAATTGCGTTAAATATCCTGCAAATGCCGAGCCTGCAAGGACTGAATCTTCAAGTCAAATGGCCCAATGACCTGTATAGCCCCCAAGGTAAATGGGGCGGCATTCTAGTGGAACCGATTTCAACCCGGCAAGTAGTAGTCGGTGTTGGCCTGAATATTGATCCTCTCTCTGCCGAGATACCCGACCAGCAGGTCAGTTCTTTAAGCGAGTTGGGATTGACGCAGACCTCAAGAGTGGAACTGATTGCCCAGCTTTATCTGGCGATCCAGCAGGCCGGTCAATGGTTTAATTATGACTGCCAAAATCTGGCGGCGCGTTTTAACCGTTCTGCAGCATTTATACAACAAACGGTTGAATTCACGGATCTGCAAGGGCAGTATTCAGGAACTTTTCTGGGCATTCAGGATGATGGTGCAGTAAAAATTGCCACCAGTCAGGGTGTTCAAGCTTTTTATCAGGGTCAACTTCGCCTTAAAAACCCTACCTGAACAGAGCAAGCTCTATGAAAAAACTATGGCTAGATATCGGCAATACCCGGCTTAAATACTGGATCACCGAGCAGGATCAGATTATTGAGCATGCGGCTGAATTGCATTTACAGTCTCCCACTGACCTGTTGCTTGGACTGATCCAGCATTTTAAAGAGCTAGGCTTGCAGCAAGTCGGCGTTTCTTCAGTTCAGGATAAAAAAAGTAATGACCGTATTCTAAAAATACTCAAGAAGCTGAATGTACCTGTCATCTGTGCCAAAGTGCAGGCTGAATATGCAGGATTGCACTGCGGTTATGACCAGCCATCCCAGCTCGGCATCGACCGCTGGCTGCAAGTGCTCGCAGTCGCCAAATCAGCTGAACAAAATTATTGTGTGATCAGCTGTGGCACTGCCTTGACCATTGATCTGACCCAGGGCCAATATCATCTCGGGGGCTATATTCTGCCGAACCTGTATTTGCAACGCGATTCCCTGATTCAAAATACCAAGGGCATTAAAATTCCGGATGCTGCCTTTGAGGAGCTTTCTCCGGGACGCAATACCATTGATGCCGTACATCATGGCATTTTGCTGGGGCTGCTCAGTACCATTCAAAAAGTACTGGAACATTTTCCGGCACAATTGATCCTGACCGGTGGCGATGCTCCCTTATTTGCCCAACATTTGGTACAGTTTGACCCTGTGATTGAACCGGATCTGCTGCTTAAAGGCCTACAGCACTTTGCAGACCATTTGCCAGAAAACGTATGATCACAGTGAGTAACTGAGGAAAATCAGTATAACTGTCCCGTTTACAAAAATGGCCTGCTTCCCTGATTTCAAAAATTTGAGCGTTCAGGGTATGAGCCAGCCGCAGTGAAACTGGTGCAGGCACATAAGGGTCATTGCTGGACACAAACATTACTGCCCGCTGATAATGTTGCGGTAATCCCCTAAAGTTTAATCGTACTGTCTGAATCATTTTATTTAATTCAGACCAAGCCACCAAGGGCGTATCAAAACCCGCCACTATAGCCAATCCTCCAATTTTTTGTTCTTGAAAGCCCGGCTGTTTTTGCAAAAACTGTAAGACACTCAAAGCACTAAACCCATGAGCCACAATAATGCTGTGTTCATCCAGCTGCGGCATCTGCACTTGCAGGTTTTGCTGCCATTCGTCCAGATCGGGTTGAAATGGATTGGCCAGTATGACGCGCTTGGCCTGAAATCCGGCTCTCCTGATCTGATGGCTAAGCCATGGATACCAGTGATCATTAATCGTGGCTTGATAGTCGGGTACGATATACACTTTTTTTATTCTATGGGTCATGGTGATTGACTTATTTTAAATTTTAAAGAAAGCAGACGATTCGCTGCTGTATTCATTTTTATTATTTAGAAAAGAGCATGCCAACAGTGCTGGCTTCTGCTCTGCATACTTTTTGTCTATAGATTAGCTTCTATATAAATCATGTATCTAAAGCCTTTAAGCTCTAAATCAGCAAGTGAGCACAGTTTAATCAGATGGAATTTTAGTTAAATAAGGTTCAATTACCCGCCAGACTTCAGGCAGTTCTGTACAGCCTTGAGAATTAATAAAATGTCCCTGATGCTCGGCACTGATCACGATAGCATCCAGACTTTCTGCCTGCTCTAAACTAAATTCAGGCAATACCCGGTCATCAGCTTCCGAATAAATCACCACACGCTCGTCAATCTGACGTTTCAGTCTCTCAAAATCTACCTGAGCGGCATCAATAAAAGGGTCCACTTCCTCTAAACGCCCGAGCCGGCCATTAAAACCGGCAACCAGCACCAGCTGTCTGATTCTCTGATTTTTTAGTTCACGGCTTAAATAATGCAAGGTGGCCAGACAGCCCAGACTATGCGCAATGAAAATACTGTTTTCATCTATTCCATCAATCTGTTCACGCATCTGCTGATCCCAGGTTTCCAGCTTTGGCGTCGTTGACGGGTCCAGTTTCAAGACTTTTAAACTTACCTGTTGTTGCCGAGCTTTTTCCTGAATCCATGGAAACCAGTTTTCTTCCGGGCTGGCCGTATAACCATGCACCACAATCACCTGAGCCATCTGCATTTTGCCTTTATTTATTTTAATGCTGTCGAGTCTGCCTGATTTTATCGAGGATTTGGGTAAGCAAATGTTGTTTTGTTTAAACAAAAGCGCAAGAAAAACCAGCCCATAAAAAAGGCGCATTGCGCGCCTTTTTTATTTCAACACCTTACTTTTTATCATTGCCGCCGAACAGTGGACCCATGCCACCGCCGCCTCCAAACTGTTTCTGTAAACCGCTGAGTGATTTCATCATTTTTGCCATACCCGACGGATTGGCAAATTTCTTCATCATTTTTGCCATTTGTGCATGTTGCTTGATCAGCTTGTTCACTTCTGACACTTCCATGCCACAACCTGCTGCAATACGCTTTTTACGGCTGGGATTCATCAGCTCCGGATTACGGCGCTCCTTGATGGTCATCGACTGGATAATCGCTTCCATTTTCTTCACTTGCTTTTCAGGATTCGCCTGCGCAATCGCATCTTGAAGTCCTGCATTGCTCATGCCCGGAAGTTTATCCAGAAAGCCCATCATGCCGCCCATCTTGTTCATCTGCTCGAATTGCATCAGCATGTCTTCAAAGTTGAAGCTGCCGCCTTTTTGCAATTTCTTCGCCATTTTTTCGGCTTTTTCTTTGTCGATCTTGCGTTCAACTTCTTCGACCAAAGACAGCACGTCACCCATGCCAAGAATACGCTGTGCCACACGCTCCGGATGGAATGGCTCCAGAGCATCCAGCTTTTCACCCATCCCGAGGAACTTGATCGGTTTACCAGTAATGGCACGTACCGAAAGTGCCGCACCACCACGCGCATCACCATCCGTCTTGGTCAGAATCACACCGGTCAAAGGCAAGGCATCGTTAAAAGCTTTGGCAGTATTGGCCGCATCCTGACCGGTCATGGCATCGACCACGAACAGGGTTTCAGTCGGGTTAATCGCTGCGTGTAGCTCTTTAATTTCATCCATCATGTCATCATCGATATGCAGACGTCCTGCGGTATCGACAATGAGCACATCAGCAAACTGGATTTTTGCCTGCTCAATAGCACGGTTGGCAATGGTAATTGGTTTTTCGTCAGCATTTGACTCTAAGAAGATTGCGCCAACTTCACCGGCAACAGTCTGAAGCTGCTTAATCGCCGCCGGACGATAGACGTCGGCAGAGACCATCGCGACTTTTTTCTTTTGACGTTCTTGCAAGAAGCGTGCAAGTTTGGCTGCAGTGGTGGTTTTACCCGCACCCTGCAAACCGGCCAGCAGCACAACCACCGGGGGTTTAGCAGCCAGGTCAAGGCTTTCATTGGCCTCGCCCATCATTTTGGTCAATTCGTCATAGACAATTTTGACGAAGGCTTGCCCTGGGGATAACTGAGTCATCACTTCCTGGCCCAATGCTTCTTCCTTAACTTTCGCGATAAATTCACGAGTTACAGGTAACGCAACGTCGGCTTCAAGAAGTGCCATACGTACTTCACGTAACGTATCTTTAATATTGTCTTCGGTTAGCTGCCCTGAGCCAGTAACATTTCTTAAACTCTGTGTGAGTCGTTCTGTTAAGGTATCAAACATTGCAAAATCCGCTTAAAATAGCCAGTAGCAAAAAATTGTTTCTTAAAATAGAAAATTTATGCATAGAATGCTATAGGATACTGTAGTTCGCAGCGAATTTATATAAATGAATATTCATCACCCTTAAAAAGGTTTGACATGGTTAGCCTCCCCTTGGTTTATACGATCTTAGCATTAGTCGCTTATACCGCTTCCTTCTGGTATCTGTTCATTCACTTGATGGCTAAACGTGCTCCAAATCAATGGTTTGTTGGCCTGACGGCCTTGGTGGGACTACTACTGCATGCGCTGGTGGTCTCCGGCGATATGTATACGCCACTGGGGATCAATTATGATGTTTTTGCCCTGTTTTCCTTTACCTCGGGGTTGATGTTACTGCTGAGTATTATCTATAGCACATATCGGCCAATTATTGCGCTAAACCTGATTGGTATTCCGGTGGCTGCTACCGGGTTAATTCTGGGTTTTGCCTTTACCCAGCCCGCCAAAATTACTGTACAAAACTCTTTGGGGCTGGATATTCATATTATCCTGTCTCTGTCTGCCTATGCCGTGCTGCTGATGGCCACCATTCAGGCAGTTATTCTGCGTTTTCAGGACCGTGAACTGAAAAAGAAACAGAAACGCCGGGTCTGGGTCAATTTATTGCCCTCTTATCAGGATATGGAATCTTTGCTATTCGATATGCTGATGACCGGCTTCATTTTGCTGACACTGGCACTAAGCTTTGGTTTCTTTACCATTGATAATTTCTTTGCCCAGCATCTGGCACATAAAACGGTGTTTAGTATTATTTCCTGGCTGGTTTATGGTGCCCTGCTTATTGGACACTGGAAATTTGGCTGGCGCGGTCAGAAAGCGGTGCGTTTTACCCTGATTGGCTTTGGTCTGCTGGCACTGGGCTTTATTGGCTCCAAGTTTGTACTGGAAATGATTTTGGTACGCTAACCGAAAGCCAACATTATATCTAAGTGTTGTCATGAGACGGTCATATTCAAAAATTATGGTCAAAGTGCATTAAAAATACCCTAAGGTTCATGATGATAAAAGTCATTTCAGGTTTAGCACTTCTTTGTTTATCGAGCGCAAGTTTCGCAGATTATCACTGTCACGGTAGCATTAAAGATCGTACGATTGATGACAATGTCAGTATCAGTCAACACTGTCAGATTGATAATGCCACGATTAAAGGCAATGTCATGCTGTATCAGGGTGCACAAGTAGTGATTTTAAATACGGCGATTGATGGCAATCTGGAATCGAAAGGACGTTTTAGCTCGGTTCTGGCACAACATAACCAGATCGACGGCAATATCCAGCTAGAAGATGGTCAGACAATTCAGCTTACTGCCAATCAGGTAGAAGGCGATATCCAGCTGAAAAAGAATACCCAAAAAATTACTGTAAATGACAATGTGGTAGACGGTAATTTGCAATGCGAATCTAACCGGATTCAACCGATCGGTGGTAATAACCGAGTCAATGGTGACAAAGAAGGTCAATGTCGCCGTTTATAATTCTGATCAAGACTTGGCTTGTGCTTGAATCAGCTTAAGCCAAGTTTTAAATGCCTTTAATCTTAATCCCCATTTATGATTAATCAAGTAACAACTATTTTGTAAATTAAGCGGGATGTAATTATCAGACATCCTTTTCTTAGTTTTGGTCTTCGCTACAATCACGCTGGCTGTCAGTTAACTGGTAAACATTTAGATTGGCTAGACAACCCTAGTAAAAAAACGTATAACTCCATTTTTCGAATTTACAGGTAGCCACGTTGAAACTTGTTCTTGCACCCATGGAAGGCTTAACCGATCCGATTATGCGCGATGTACTAACATCCGTAGGTAGCTTTGACTGGTGTGTCACCGAGTTTATCCGCGTCACCGACTCCATCCTGCCCGATCATGTTTATCATACCTATTGCCCGGAACTGTTAAATGAGGGCAAAACTGCTGCCGGCACGCCGGTCCATGTGCAGTTTCTGGGCAATAACCCGGAGATGTTGGCAGCGAATGCCGTCAAAGTGGCCGCAATGGGCGCACCGGCAATTGACCTGAATTTTGGTTGTCCGGCAAAAACCGTGAACCGTCATCGTGGTGGGTCGATTTTACTGGATGAACCTGAAGTTGTGCATGAGTTAGTCAAAGCTGTGCGTGATGCCGTTCCTGCACACATTCCAGTATCGGCCAAAATGCGCTTAGGCTACATGGATCGCAATTTCATGCTGGACAATGCGCATGCCATTGAAGATGCGGGAGCGTCTTGGGTCACTGTTCATGCGCGTACCAAAGCCGATGGCTATACTCCGCCTGCATTCTGGGATCAGTTACAGCCGATTCGTGAGGCACTCAAGATCAATGTTATTGCCAATGGTGAAATCTGGAACAATGCCGATGCCAAGCAATGCCGTTTGGAGTCGGGCTGTGAAGACCTGATGATTGGTCGCGGTGCAGTCACCACACCCGACTTGACTCAATGTATCCGTCAAAATTCGGATATGCCGTTACTGAACTGGAATGACCTGCTGCAACTGCAAATTCGTTTTATCAATGGGCCGGCAAAAACTGAAATTGGCATGGTTGGCCGCTACAAGCAATGGCTGGGCATGATGTCGAAACATTATCCGGAAGCCAAAGCCTTATGGGATGAAGTAAAACGGATTAAGGTTCTGGCCGAGATTACCGAAAAACTGAAAGCTTCAAATATTTAAAACCCAAAAGCCTTTGAATGATTCAAAGGCTTTTTGATGAGCCCATAAAAACCTATAACTGCTTACGCTGCTTTAAATTTTCTACGTGTTCCCGATTGGTTTTCCAGGATTTTTTTAAAACTTCTTTTTCTAGTCGCAGTTGTATCCGTTTTAATTTCATTCCCGAAATCATCGGCTGATCAAAACTTTTCACGTAGTCGGTCCAACCTGCCCCCCGAAATACCTGAGGTGGCATCGGCGTTTTAAACACGGCATCCGGCATAAATACAATCACCGAATGCAAAAGATCTGGTTCCACACTATCTGCCAGCAGCTGCTCTAGAACCTTAATATGTTTATAGTTCTGATGAATCGGATTTTGAAATTTATAACTGTTTTTATAGATTTTCTGGGTCCAGATTTTTTGTCGCTCGTTTCCAAATATCCAGCCTTTATAGTTTTTGGTTTCAATCACAAATATTCCGTAAGGACTTAATAACAGGTGATCAATTTGTGTGGTTCCGCCCTCCCCATCCGGCAAGGTCAGATCATTCAGCAGCAGATATTGCGGATCTTTCAGATAAAGTTTGGCATGCATAGCAACGGTAAACTCTCCCAGCTTTCCTTTCAGAAAGGGCTTGAATAATTTAAAAATCATCACACCAAAGAAAAGCAGAAGAATCCACCCTATATTTGACCAGAGTGAGCCAAATATCGATATTGTAGAATTTTCCATATTTTAATTATTCAATTATTTTAGATACTTAAAGCTTAATGTTTTTGTTCAATATTTAACAGAATTTCTTTTTTGTCCAGGCCGCCCGCGAATCCGACCAGCTTGCTGCTACTGCCAATCACGCGATGACAAGGCGCAATAATCGAAATCGGATTTTTACCATTGGCTGCCCCGACAGCACGCACCGCTTTACTGTTGCCAATCTGCTCGGCAATGTCACGATAGCTTCGGGTCTGACCATAGGGAATATTCAGCAAGGCCTGCCAGACTTTTTTCTGAAAATCAGTCCCGATAAATTCTAAAGGTACGTCAAAGGCACTGCGCTGACCGGAGAAATACTCCTGCAATTGGCGTCTGGTTTCAATTAATACCGGATGTTGCAGGCCCTCCACCAGTGACGCCAATTTAAACCAATGGGGCATTTCGCCATCCCAGAGTACAGCCACCAGTGCCGTTTCATGTGCCACCAGTCGCAACTGCCCTACAGGTGAATCCATATTCAGATAACTCAGCTGCATGACCATACTCCTCTAAAATGAAGTGTTCTCTTATTCATTTTAATGGAATTTTGAAACGTGCGACAGGCTTTAAGATGAAGATAATTTCATCAACACAAGACCGGAAATAATCAGCACCGCTGCCAGCATGCGCATGGCAGTAGCCGGCTCACCCAGAATAAACACCCCAACCAGAAATGAGCCAACGGCTCCAATTCCAGTCCAGATGGTATAAGCCGTCCCCAAGGGCAATGTGCGCATGGCATACGCCAGTAGCACAAAACTCAGCACCATAAAAAACAGCGTGACAAGACTTGGGGTGAGCCGGGTAAATCCGTCAGACAATTTCATTGAATATGCCCACACGATTTCAAATAAACCCGCAAGAATTAAGATGATCCAGGCCATTTCGCCTTCCTCCTATATGACAGAGTCAGGCCGTCCTGACGATTTTTCCTGTTAATTTCCATTTAAATAAGCAACTAACAAGGGAGGTCGTTCCTCCTGAATAAGGAAAATAGAGGCTATACAATCCAGTTTCTAGAACTGTAATTTTTACAAAACCTGACTAAAAGAGAGCTAATTTAACCCTGCCTTACTCAAATACTCAAGACAGAGCTTTACATTCAACTTATGCTGAATCTGGAGAAATACCCAGTTACTCTTTCCAATTTAATTTTATTAAAAATAAAACTCACAGTTATCCGCAAATTATTAAGTAATACATATCAATTAAATTTAAAGAATAGTGTGGAGATCTTATATGATTCAAGCCAGACCCTATACTTTTTGACTACTTTTTGACTCGCCTAAATACTCATAACTGGTGAATAAACACTCACCGAATTAAAGGCATACGCTGTATAAAAAGAACTCCAATCGAATTCTTTTTATACTTTTTTTGTCTAATAAGCAATCAAACGAGTCACAAATGTTTACATTTTATGCAACTTATCCATATGGTTATCAACATAGATATCTACACACTTATCCATAAAGTTATCCACAGATTTATGCACTTTAAACATTCTAACGATTAAAGTTGAACCTGTCCGACTTTAGCAAGTTCTGCACGCATTTCATCAATCACAGCTTTATAATCCGGTTTACCAAAGATAGCTGAGCCTGCAACAAACATATCGGCACCTGCTTCCGCAATTTCACGAATATTCGCAGGCCCCACTCCTCCGTCCACTTCCAGACGAATATCACGACCTGAGGCCTCAATCAGCTGACGAGCCTGACGCAGCTTGTCCAAGGTCATTGGAATAAACTTCTGTCCACCAAATCCCGGGTTCACACTCATGAGCAGGATCTGATCAACCTTGTCCATGACATAATCCAGATAATGCAACGGCGTGGCCGGGTTAAAGACCAGACCTGCTTTTGCACCGCCCGATTTGATCAGCTGCAAGGAACGATCGATATGGTCAGAAGCTTCTGGATGAAAGGTAATAATATCCGCACCTGCTTCAAGAAAATCCCCGATCATACGATCAACCGGCTTGACCATCAAATGCACATCAATAGGCGCCTGAATGCCATAGTTTTTTAGAGCTTTACATACGCCTGCACCAAAGGTCAGGTTCGGTACATAATGATTGTCCATCACATCAAAATGAACCACATCTGCCCCAGCGGCTAAGACATTTTCCACTTCTTCCCCTAAACGGGCAAAATCGGCAGACAGAATTGAGGGGGCAATTAAATAAGGTTTGGACATGGAAGAACCTGATGAGCTGAAATTGGATGTGCCTCATTATAGCAAATCCAGTCCGGCGACTGTGCTCTTGATGTTGCAAGAATAAAACACTGTGTCACGCTGATAAGCTTATAACTTGATCAGGACTTGGTTTAAAGTGCAGGATAATGATGAATAGTGTAGAAAACTGATGAAAAGTATTGCCCATATCCAGACGCAACAAGCTTCACGAATTGCCAAACGCCTGGCTAATCACTGGAAACATAAATTTAATATTGATGAAACCGAACAAAATTTCCTGATTCATTTTCCAGGTGCAGAAGTGAGTCTGACACCCGAGGCAGATCATCTTACCGTAACGATTCAAAGCACAGATGAATCTACTGACTGAATAAACTTGAAAATGTGTTCTGGATCATCTGATCCGTATGGGACAGGAGCCACTGACTGCCGAGTGGCAGTACCATGACTCCGATAAAAAATTTAAGGAGTAAGTTGGGCGTGTTCCTGCTCAAAAGCTTTGACTGCCTGAATGCGTTCAGCAGTTGCCGGATGGCTGCTCAGAAAATCCCCGAGAGATTTTTCAGCCGGATTTTTTCCATCTTGTTGCTGATGCCAGCCGTTCAAGGAAATGAGCAAAGTGTCGGGGCGAAATATGCTGCTCATGTAAGGCATTTAAAGCATAACCGCTGGACAGTGCCTAAGCCTAGGCTGCTGACGCGAGGCTCAACTGGAAAAGATAAGGTCCCGGAATCTTCAAAAGAAGACTGAATATTGCTTGAGTTTTGCATGAATTATCCTGGTTTTTATTATAAGAATTGATTCCTAAGAACATGGGCCACGCTCTAATTGGGCCCATGCTATTTTTTCTTTTAGTTATATAAGCCTTAAAGTCACTTAAGGTTGTAATTGTACCGCATGAAACTGCAAATGATCATCGATAAAACTTTGAATAAAGTAATAGCCATGATCATATCCCGGATGTTCACGTAGTGTGAGTTTCTGCTGCACACTGTCACAGGCCTGCTGAAACAGCGCCGGATTCAGCTGATTATAGAACTGATCAGAAGAACCCTGATCAATCAGAATATCATTAAATAAAACCCCTTTGGCTTTGATCAGCTCAGTTGCATCATGTTGCTGCCATTCAGCCCGGTTCTCACCCAAGTAATGGCTAAAGGCTTTTTCTCCCCATGGACACTGACTTGGCGCACAGATCGGGGCAAATGCCGAGACAGAGCTAAATTTTTCAGGATATTTAAAAGCCAGGGTAAGCGCGCCATGTCCACCCATACTATGACCGAAAATCCCGATTTTGCCTGGCTGAATCACAAACTCATCACTCACCAGCTGGTAAAGCTCATCTACGATAAAGCTTTCCATCTGATAATGCTCAGCCCAAGGTGTCTGGGTTGCATTGATATAAAATCCGGCACCTTGACCAATATCCCAGTTGTCGCCTTCTGCCACCCCTTCTCCACGTGGTGAGGTATCCGGAGTAATCAGAATCAGGCCCAATTGTGCCGCCAAACGCTGTGCATGAGCCTTAATTGCAAAAGTTTCCTCAGTACAGGTCAGGCCAGCAAGGTAAAACAGTGCTGGACAGCTCTCCCCGGCCAGCGCTTGAGGCGGCAGAAAAATTCCAAATCTGGTCGGGGTTTTTAAGGTTTTGCAATCAAAACGATAAATCCGCTGTTCACCGTCGAAGCTTCTATTGTTCTGTACAAGTTCCATGCTATATCCCTATTCTGCTTGCAGACCTGCTGCGAAAAAAATATTTAAGGAGACTGTTTCACGGTTGTCATCTCTGGAAATAACTGCTGCTCCAGTTGCGGCAACATCAGTTCCATATTCTTGCCAATCATCCACTGCGGTTCTGATGGCTCAAAACCTTGAGCAGACTCCCATTTGGCTACTGTATTTGCGGCCTGTTCAAAAGACGCTTTTAAACTGCTGTTCTCACGCATGGCTTCATCAAAAAACGCGCGACCAAAATAAGTATAGTCGGCTTCATTCGAACAGCCAAAAGACTGGCGGTCCGCCGCAGAAGCAGTAATAACCAGAGTATTATCATTTTGCAAGGCTGAGACAAAGCTTCCTGAGAAACAGGCGGAAATGACAATCACCCGCCAGCGAATGCCGGAAGCATCCAGCGTCTCGCGTAACCATTTCGGATCGACCTGTGCCAGATCCAAAGGTGCATTTTCCATTTCAAAAGTATTTGGCAAACCATGAGAGGTCATATACAAAAACAGCACATCACTTTCACGGTTCATCTGCTGGCCAATGCGGCGTAGCGCCAACTCCATACTGGTTCTGGAGGCAATCGGTATCTGGGTGCGGGTCGCTGGATGATTCACCAGGGCAATGGAACGGCCATAGGTACCAAAACGGGTATCAAACTGTTCTTTAATCCGCTCGATTTCCGAATAAAACACATCCTGGTAACTGGCGCCAGCAATCCCCATAAAATACCAGTGCGACTGGGCAAACTCACCATACTGAATATTGTCCAGCGCTTTATTCAGCAGCGTCGGCTGTGCATAAAAGGCATCTTCTGCAAAACTTGGCGGAGTTTCCTCCACTTTCCAGATCGGCTGGTCCTTAATCGAAATCTGCCAGACCACCAGAGTAAATAAAGTGGCCAGTATAATCAGCGCCCGTTCCCACCATGGCCATTGCAGCTCACGCGAGATCACCCAGACCACTGCCAGACTTTGCCAGACAAACAGCACCACAAATAGGGTCGGAATATACGGATACAACACATAAGGCAGATAATCGATATCCCCGAGATACTGAATCAGAGATTGAAACAGCATGATATGCGTATCGAGTACCAGCCATAACAAGGCCGGCACCAGCATCAAACGTGGATTATTAATCCGCTGGGACAGAAAAATCCCGACAATCAGGGCAATAAAAGGCCAGAGCGCATAGCTGATCAGACCTTGCGAGTTAAAATCACCAATACGGCCAGAACTCAGCCAGCTAAACAGGCTGTTGGCACAGCCACCCAAAACTCCCCAAAACACCAGCTGGACAATGGAAGGACGCACCAGCTGCAACGAGCGTCGCGATCCTAAAAATAACCATACTCCAGCCATTTGGTTGCTTTTAAAATCATGCCAAAAATTAATGGAGGGTTTAAAGTCGATCATAGGAGGTCAGGGAGATAAATAGCTCGCTCAAGTGTTGAATAAGTGTATGTCTGATAATAGTTTTATCAATGCCAGTTGTTACATATATAACAAATCCTTGATTAATTTAGAAGCAGTTATCATATTAAGCTACAAGTTCATGCTGAAAATATGCATCAAAACGGCAAGCATCACCTTGCCACTGATGATCTGGCTGTTTGCCCGCCAAAAAAACCGCCAGACGCGGACGTTTTACCACCACCCGTTTTGCAATATCCTGTGCCAGTTCCAGCAGATGATCGCCCAGATCCATTTCTCCATCTTCTGGCAGTAGCAGGTGCAAGAGCTGCATCTGCTTTTTGACCTGTGCCTTCTTTTTGGGCGCTTGCTGGTTCTGGTCACGCTGTGGAAACATCGGGTCCAGATACACCACATCGACCAGGTTTTTCTGTTCCACCCGGGATTTTAAATAATCTGCCGAGTCAGAAAAAACCAGATGAATACGCGCAACCACCTGACTCAAAAAGGTATCCTGACGGGCACGGATATGGCTGTCTTCCAGCAGGGTAAATAAAATCGGGTGCCGCTCTACCAGAGTGACTTGGGCACCTAAATGTGCCATTAACAGGCTGTCATGACCCAAACCCGCCGTCGCATCAATCAGAAACGGTTTTTCTGCCAGATTACAGGCACGGGCGATCATTTCCGACTTTAAAGATGCACGCTTTAAACGGGCCGTTTCGGCCTGCCAGTCAGGCTGCATTTTCATGCCATTGGCACATAGCCACAAGCCGTCCACATCGACACACAGACCAAGCTCGGGATGTAAACGGAGAAAGCGAGCATTTAGTTGTTCTACTGTTACAATTTCAGTCTCTACTCCACGAGAAGAAAGCACAGCCTCAAAGTGCTGTGCTTTCTCTACATGGTCAGATTCGGTATAGAGACGAATCTGGTTTACCATAATGTCCAACCTGTATAGGCAAATAACAAGATCAGCAGCCCGGATACAATCCGGTACCAGGCAAAGATCATGAAATCGCGTTTGGCTACATATGCCACCAAAGCACGGATTAATAGCAAGGCCGAAACAAAGGACACCAAAATCCCGACTGCCAGCACGACCCAGTCTTCGGTGGTATGGAAAACCCCATAGCTTTGATACAGGTCGAGCAGACCCGCCCCCACAATCACCGGAATTCCCAGAAAGAAAGAAAACTCGGTTGCCGCCTTACGCGATACACCGAGGAACATCGCCCCAATAATGGTCGCACCCGAGCGTGAAGTGCCCGGTATCAAGGACAAAACCTGAATCAGTCCGATCCAGACCGCATCTTTAATAGTCAGATCTTCCACCTCTTTGGCGCGCACCTGCGGAGGATTCTTTTCGATCCAGATAATGATCAGGCCACCCACAATCAGCCCAATGGCAATCGCAATATTGTTAAATAACAGCTCTTTGACAGTTTGTCCCAAAGTCAGACCGACCAGCACAATCGGAATAGAAGCCAGTATCAATCCAATACCCAAACGGCGTCCCTGAGGTTCGCCACTTACAATCCCGGTCGCCGCACCCCAGAGTCGGGTCCAGTATTCATAAATAACTGCAGCAATTGCTCCCATCTGAATGGCAATCACAAATACATCACTTTTTTCTTTGCTCCAGAAGTTCATTAACTCTGAAGCCAAAATCAGATGCCCAGTACTGGAAATAGGCAAAAACTCGGTAATACCTTCGACTATACCCATGATTGCCGCTTTGAGCAGCAGTAAAAGATCCATGCTTAATCCTAATTAATTATGCTTTGCCTTGTTCTGGAATTTTTTTCCACGCGTTCTCACGTAAATAAACAGGTAATGCTAATTCTGCACTGACCCAGTTTTCATTTTTTGCTGCCGCACGTGCAATGACTGCAATATCCTGTGCAGTTGCACTCACTGTTTTATAATCAGACTGTTCATTTTGAACCAGCTCGACACCTGAACCTACTGGCATAAATATGGCAGCCTTAGCCCCATCGGCATAACTTAATAATTGTTCTTCATGGACTGGCTGCATAATGCCTGCATCATCAAGCCGATAGCTAGCAATGTAAACTTCGTTCATGCGCGCATCCAGCACAGCAGAGACTTCGGTTAGCCCCTGCAAACGATAAGCTGCCTGTGCTAAAGCCTGTAAAGTCGAGACAGGAATCACTGGCAAGTCATTTGACCAGGCCAGGGCTTGAGTCACTGCTGCATTAATCCGGACGCCACTAAATGAACCCGGTCCACGGCTAAAAGCAATCGCGGTGAGATCAGCTACAGCTAGTCCCAACTCGTTCAAGCCTTGTTCAATCATGGGAAGAATGGTTTGCGTTTGTGCCTTGGCGCGCGCATCCAGCTGAAAAAATAACGTTTGAGTATCATCAATCACAGAAACGGAACACTGCTCATTGGCAGTTTCCAGTGCCAGCACTTTCATGCACACCCTTATTCAGAGAATATAAAAACGCAGATATAATACTCCACTGCTATCTTCTAGGCGAGATTTTCACGAGCAGGATACAAAAATGCCTAGAAAAATCTAGGCTTATTGGAGAGTATGCTTATCCTTTTGTGCTGCGAACAAAGCGATGCCTGATCCACAGCCCAATCTATTTATGACGTGTTAACAGCTCTAAGTTTGATAAAATTTTGAATTAGAGCTGAACTTCTTCCAGAGCCTGGAATTTCGGAAAATGCCCGGCATAATGCATCGCGCTCATTTTCAGCTTTTGAATACTGGCTTCATCCAGAGTCTTGACAACCTTGCCAGGAGATCCCATCACGACCGAATTGTCAGGAATTACTTTGCCTTCCGGAATCAAGGCATTGGCGCCAATAATACAATTCTTACCAATCACTGCATGGTTCAGGATCACGGCCTGAATCCCGATCAGGCTATTCTCGCCAATGGTACAGCCGTGCAACATCGCCTGATGACCAATGGTGACATAATTGCCGATATGCATCTCAATGCCCGCATCAGTATGTAGCACAGCATTTTCCTGTACATTGGTAAAATCCCCCAAATGAATTTTACTGTTATCTGCACGGACCACTGCACCAAACCAGATGCTAACCTGCTTGCCGAGTTCGACCTGCCCGATCACTGTCGCAGTCGGGGCAACCCAACCGTCCCACGGTTGATGCAGTGCTTGAGGCATATGTCCCTGAAACTTGTATAACATGGCTGAAATCCTGTTCAATAGTTAAAAAATTTGGAGCGTGTAAACACAGGTGAATTCAGTAAAAATGGCCAGTCTTTTTTATAATCCAAACCATACTGAAATAATGAAATCAACATACGCGCCGTCAGGCCCCAGACAATTTCATTCTCCACCCGCATACTCGGAAAATATAAGGACTGCTGAGCAAAGCGCACTTCATAAGGTATCGGCTGGGCATCCAGCAAATGCTGTAAAGAAACAAAAAATATCCGGTCAATTTCTGAAGGTTGAGCAATCAGCTCAACCTGTGGTGGAATCAGTCCGACAATCGGTTTGACCAGCATGCCATTTCGGGCTTTTTGCATGGGCAGGTCACCCATTAAATGTACATCAAAAGGGCTGAGTGCCGTTTCCTCATAGGCTTCTCGCAGAGCCACGACAATATTACTGGTATCCTGTGGATCACGTTTCCCGCCTGGAAAGGAAACTTCTCCGGCATGACTATTCAGATAAGCCGAACGGCGTGTCAGTAATACTTTGGGATTAGCTTCATCTGTAATAGCAATCAACACAGCAGCATGTGCAATCTGAATACGTTTGGAAAAACGTAAACGTTGCTGTAACTTTTGTGTCAATTCCAGCTCATGCATTGATTTTTCTCCTGATAAGGATGATTTCATCATAGCTGATTTTTGATTCAACTGGATAGAAATGATGCCAAAATTTGATTTTTCAGTTATCCTGACCTTACCCAGTATCATTGATGATGAATATGAACTTCTGTGTGAATTGTGGACATACGACAACAGATAAAATTCCTTTAGGCGACCAGCAGCTTCGCAAGGTATGTACCACCTGTGGATATATTCATTACATCAACCCCAAAATTATTTGTGGTGCCTTGGTGGTCTGGGAAAACAAAGTCTTGCTCTGCCGCCGTGCAATCGAACCACGTTATGGTTTATGGACTTTACCCGCCGGCTATATGGAACTGTTTGAGACCATGGAACAAGGGGCAGCGCGAGAAACTCGTGAAGAAGCCGAGGCTGAAATCGAGATTGAACAGTTGTACTGTATGTATAATATTCCGCGGATTGGCCAGATTTATGTCCTGTTTAAGTCCACCCTGCTTAATGGAAAATTTGGCGCGGGTGAAGAAACCATCGAAAGCCAACTGTTTGAGGAAGAAAATATTCCCTGGTCGGAACTGGCCTTTCCAAGTGTAGAGCAGACACTTCGGCATTATTTTGAAGACCGTAAAACTCATCATTTCCCGCTGCATCTGGAAACTCTCGGTACACGTCTGGATCACACCGGTTAAATGATAAAGTCGGAAAATCAGTAAAAAATTTGGCTTAAAATGAAGCGTGATCAGTAAGAAACCTTAGAAATATTTTTTTATTTTCCCTAACAAACGCTTATTTTTCTAATATATTCAAAAACTTGAATTAAATAAATTATTTTTTCAGCAAAATAAAAACCTCTCATCTACACCAAAAATCTCTGCAAAAGCCAACATCTGTTCTTAGCTTTTATGGATGTCAAAACCGCACTATGACCCTCAACTCTTACACTTATTCTAGAAACCGTCATTTTTAATATAAGTCCACTTTATATTTCAAAATACAGTGGTACTTTCTGGATCGAATTATAAATGAGGTTTTTGAACAGCTACTTTCAGGAACCTCAAACAAAAAATGCCAGTCAATTTTTTTTCACTGACTGGCATCCTGCTTTAAGACAGGTTACTTATCTATAACTTTTATTATCCATTGGTCTTCGCCTTAACCTGATAACACTCAGCCAGTCTAAAAGAGACTTCTCCACCACTATATTTCGCCACCTCGATATCAGCAGGGCTCTCATCCGTATTATTGTTATTATAAATTTTCTGGAAGCTGGCATAGGTATTGGCCCAACCAACATTTTCTCCAGCAGAGTTAGCGAAACTGACCCGTCCTGTTTGTCCAACTGGTGTACTCAGCACATGGTTTAAATTCAGTAGCGCTCCCCCGACCACAATCAGATCAGCTGAATTACTTGAACCTTGAATACTCGAGTTCAGTCCAATCAAGGCTCCATTCAATGAAGCAAACACCGGATCTGCGAAGATCAAACGCATGGATACCGTTTTATCCTGGGTAAAAGCACGCCCCAAAGTCCCGAGTCGGTATTGTTGCACGCCTCTTTCATCCAAAAGATTATTTGCCAAGATGTCCCCTATACAACCATTCACTGGATCAGTCGAAAGTTGGGTGGCTGACTGACGGTTGGTACGCACATTGCCATTACTGTCAATCATAATTCCGACTGTCACCGGATCAACACTGCTCTCTGTAAATTTAAACTCCAGATTACCGTACATTGGAAAGATATAGCTCTCTCCTGGGCGAACATTTTCAACTGTTTTAAAAACCTGCCGGTCCAGATAACTGATTGGATAAATCTTATAAAGATCTACGCTTCCCCTATAATCTTCACTGTCCGCATTCATACGCCATAAGCCTAAGCTTGCACGGTCATTGTCATCTAAACTGGTTTTACCAGTGATCAGTTTATAGAAATTTTCTTTTCCAGCCATCACATAATCACTGAGCAAACGCCCCTGATAAACCTCAAGTTGGCTCTCATTATTTGCCTCTTTATGCCCAATATTCATTTTATAATTTGAAATAGTCTTAGTTGCAGGGTGAATCCATGAGGTCTGAGGATTTGCGGTCATCTGCTGGGGTTTGACTTTACGGATTAACTCGGCATTGATTCCTCCGAGTGAACTCAGATTACTATCAGCAAGCTTTAACTGGCTATCGCGCCATTGCAGTCCACTGCCGAAAGTATAGCCTTGACGATCGGTAATCAACATGAAATGACCAAACAAGTATTTATTTGTTTTATCTTTAATATCACAACTTGGTTTATTACATCCCGTCAGGCCATCTGAACCCGAGAACTGATTGCCGATAATCCCGGATGTGGAGAATAAAGAAAATTCTGGCTGATAGACCGCAGCATTGGCAATATTGGCTAACTTTTCCACCACCTTAAATGCCTGCTCATCACTAATCTTGCTAATATCCAGTGCCGGTTTCAGGATTTCTACAAAGTCAGTATCCGTCAATTTAATATTTTTGCTGAGCTGATCCAGGGCTTTACGACTATCTTCGATATAGAGCGGCTGTACATCTGTCGGATTATAAATATTCCCTTGATCTAGTGCCATGGTCTGCCAGATTTTCACCAGTTTCATCGCTACCTGAACCGTGGCATCCGAAGGTTTCAACTCATATACAGATCGGCCAGTAATACCTTTGGCAATATCCAGAACACCCAAGCGTGGAAGCTGGCTGGTCGTGCTCAAGCTCAGAAACTCACCCAGTTTAATTGATCCAAGCTCAATCTTACGTCCACCATGACTCTCAATATAAAATTCCACATGATCTGTTTTCCGGCAGCTTCCTGAAGCCACTCCATCGCGTACATTAAACAAAGTAATAAACTTATTTTCTTTGTCTCCGCTACAATTAAAATTCAGACCATCTAATGGATATTCAAGCCCCCATTCCAGACAGTTACTTGCTGTAGGATTACAAGAGCCGTTGGTTGTCGCTTCCTCGGGTTCTGGTATGACGTTGGCGCTTTCTCCTCCGCAGGCGGTTAAAGCCATCACCAGGGTAGTTAAAGCAAATGGATATAATAAATTCTTTTTCATTTTTTTTTACTCAAATTATCCTTAACGAATTGCGACCAGTTTTAATTGTCCGTAATTAGTGAGCTGCTTGTCTTCAATATCAATCGCTGAAGCTAATGGCGTTAATAACAGATAACGAGCCTGTTCTGGGACCTGGATAATCCCTTCAATATACTCATGTCGTATAATATTCGCTGCTTGTTGCTGACTTTTAAAGCCCCCTGCTCCTTCGAGTACACAAGCTTTCTGATCTAAAAATACTGCAAATGGCCAGTAATAAGCAGGATTATGCTGGCGCGCTGCATAAGACTGAATCTGTACATTTTTAATACCCGGATCAAGCCTCACTATTTCAAAATCAAACTCATCCGCCTTTAAAGGTGCGCGTGGCCATAAATTGATACGTTTACCTACAATCATGTGTTTGGCCTGCTGAACTTTTTTATGCTTAAAACATTGCTGTCCCAGACTCTCAACAGTTTCTGACTGTGAAATACGATAATAGCTTTGCGCAAGTGTAATAGGAGCCGTATCTACACTCGGACCAGCAAATAAAGATTTTAGAATAGACTGCCCAACGCCTTTCTCACGCTCAACCGTTTGTATTCGGGTTGATCCTATATTCTTATCCACCACTCCTTCCGGCATACTGTAAAAACGCTTTTTGCCTTCTAAATTAAACTCTTTGCTTTCCAGATATTCACTCTCTACATAATCCACGCCATCTATGTGACTAAATCCACTCTTTGGAGCTGGTGTGGGATGAGGAAGTGTGACAGCTTGCTGAGGTTTGGATTGAGATACATTGGAAGCTGAAAAACTTGTTACCTGTGTAGCTGCCTCTACCTCTGGATACCCGACTTTAGCTCGTAGTTGTACTGGTTGTACCAACCTCATTTCTGGCTCAGCCTTGGTCACATTATTTTCTGATGCACTCTGTGACTTCTGCCGTGCCTGTTGGGAAAGGACTTTGGGAGAAGAGTGAGATACTGGAGCAGTTTGAACTTTTTTTGTCTTAGTTTTCTGCTCATTCGCAGTACGCGGCACTACCAAAGGTCGGCCATCCGGACCAATGATGCTAATAAACTCTTTAGCATAGCTATACCATGACCATGATCCCAAACTCATGGCGAGTAATAGCCTTAACCCTGTCTTCCCTGCTTTCATCATATTTTTCTTACCAGCGTGTACGATAGTTCAAACCTAAAATAGTAATCTTGGTATCTGTTTTGACATTCAAGCCTGCATAAGGGTTGAGCAACAGGTTATTGACACCTGTCTGATTCGCCAGGCTACTGGTGTTGGCAGGAATGTTATCTTTACTGCGCAGAAAGCCAATAGATAAGTCCAGATCGGTATCAGCATCGAAACGGTAACCCAGACCTAGGCCAAATAACTGTGCCCCATTAATAGGAACCATCGTATTTCGTTTATCCTTAGGAATTGCACTGTTTCTTGGCTCATAGCCCGCACGTAGTTTTAAACGGTCGGTTGCTGAATATTCTACTCCTATGCCGAAGTTCCACGGCGATTCAAATCCTAAAGGCAAGGCAAGCGAAGAATCCGTGACATGCGGGGATAAAAGTTTGGCAATTTTTAAAGCAGAAATACTACGATCAAATTCAAATTTAAACTGCTCCCATGCTTTATAGTCAGTCCAGCCAATATCAAGATTAACTTGTAAATCCGGCATGAGTTTATATTTAATACCGGCCTGAAAGTGGGCTGGATATTCAAAATCCATGGCCACCAGCCCTGATTCACTGCTAGGAATATAATTGGGAAAGCCCAGAATCGCAGCCAGGATCTGACCGGTTGGTGAAGTCATTAATCCCCGAATCAATTCCTGAGGTGCTTTAGCATTATCAATATGATATTTGCCCTTTAAGCGCATTTTTGCCGCGCTTTGATAAACCATACCAAAACTAAAGTCTTCCGTTGGCTCCCATAAGATACCCAAGTTATAACTTGGACTGAGGTTCTGCTCCAGTGCCAGCTCCATTTGGCCAAATTTACCAAATGGATTCATCCCCTCTTCAGCATTACAGATTCCGAGTAATAAAATATCGGTAATGATGTCGGAGTTTTCTTTAAATGGTGTACATACGACTTCATCAATCATACGTAACATGCCGATCAGCTCATTCGGAAAACGTAAATCTGTTTTCATGGCAACGGCCTGATAAGACATTCCCACAGATGCCCCAATCGAAAGCTGGTCATTAATCTCATAACCAATGGATGGGGACAGATAAGTGATCCTTTCCAAAGCGACCTGCTGTCCCATAAAGTTGGCGGGATTACCATCTTCATGGCCAAAACCTGCAATTAAAGGTGCATATACAGCTGTAGCATAGGTTGCTTTCGATCCAGGTGGATTATAAGCGACTCCCATCGTCGGTGCCGCAATCGGCAAACCTTCTCCCAAATCCACCATTTTTTTCAGAATAGGCACATACAGGCTGACATATTCTACATCGCCGTTAACTGGTCCCTTGAAGTCGGTACACAGGTCAGATGAAACTTCTGGTCCGTCGTGACAGACTAGAGGATCATCAGAATAACCGAAGACGTTATAGCCTGCTGGAACACTAAACTCACGCTGAATATTGAAATCTGCAATAATAATTTGTTGCTCGGTTTGCAGACCATCAATCTTGGTAAGTCCTGCCGGGTTAAAGTGAATGGCATTCACCCCTGGAGGGTCTGCAGTCACCGCATTCCCCATGGACAATGCACGCAAATCAACCGAAAGGTTGGTTCCCAACTGTGCAAAGGTATAACTTGAACAGCCCGCAAGAATAATTCCTGTTAATAACGGGCTGAGTCGAATATTCTTCATACGACAGCCCTCTTAACTGATTTTCTTGCCGAAACCTAAAATATCCAATGGGAAGGAAAGCCCCAACGAAACATCTGGTGCATCTTCTGTCAAACCCAAGCCCAAGGTTCCATTCACAATCGTTTCTGGAGACACCCGCACTCCTAGAGAAATTGCAAAAGTTGAACTGGTCTGATCTGCAGCCGAATAGCTCTCGCCCGTGTTATAGCTAAATTCTGCGCCCGTGTTAAAGCTTTGCTGATAAGACATGGTCATCGAAACATCATAATTAAATGAATAGGCAAAACCGAAAGCAAAACCACCGCTAATGCCTGGATCAAACTCTTCAATGATGCGTCGGCCGCGAATTTGGTTTAAACCGGATTCTTTGAATCCATAGTTTGCCGAGACGGAAGCAAAGAGAACCACCGGATCAATATACTTGCGCGTACTTGCACCTATACCAACAGAATAATAACCCTTACCTGCTGCCAGATCCGTTGCGGCATTAATTTCATAAGGACTTTCACCAGTTTTGGTCGAGATATTGCCAAATAAAATGAGTGGTAAACGGCCAGCTTTTAGCGGGAAGGGTTCCCATCGTGCGCCTAAATTAATATCTCCAAGTCCCGCCGTAGAGGTGTCTTTTAACAGATCACTTTTCGCCACCAAAGGTAAGGATGCTGTTAAAGTTAAATTATCTTTTAAACCATATTGAAAAGTGAATGTATTGGTCAGACTATGCGTTGCATTTTCCTGGACACGTAGCTGGTAAAGTTGGCCTTGCGCCATTTCCATATCAAGCTGAGTATCTCGATAATAGGTATAATCAATATCATAATAAGAGGAAATCTCACCTTTTTTAATCAGTGAATATTGACGCTCATTTGAAGTAAATACTTCTTCTAAATTTCCAGCCTGAGTAGTATCGCCCTCTTGTTGCTGTAAGGCTTGAGAGGCATTGGTGCTTTGTGTTGCCTGAGGTTGGGCTGGCGTTTGAGTTTCTACAGAGGCTGTAGTGTCAGTAGCTATTTCTTCCTGGACTATTTCATCTGCACCCAGCTTTACATCTTCAACAGAAGATGATTCAACTTGACTGGTTTGAGCTGCTGTAGCAGTTTCAATGACCTCTTCATCCACACTTTCATATTCACCCAATGCAGGTTCTTCAGCAGCAAATGCAACTCCCATTACCATTTGAATACTGAGTACCAAAAACGTCTTGTTCATCCATTTACCATTCATATCCATTTCACCATTTTAATTTTTATAGCCAGGTTCTGGTTTTATTTGTTTTTGTAATACAGCCTTAGGAAATTATATTGATATTCCCCAAATTGCTCTGATTCTGTATTGCGATTACGGTCCATACGGATTGTTGAAGCTTTATCAGCAATTTTATCCATATAAAATTGTGGATACTGCAGGTCAACCAAGGCATAACGGTTAATCGTTGCATCCTCTACATGCCGCATATCGGTGTCTTTTAAGGTCAAGAAATTTTTTCGATATTGTTCTGGCACATTAATTAAATAGAGAGTGTTATTTTCCCAAATATCTTTAAAACGCTGTACATCAAAACTGATATTCCCCAATGCCGGATCAGCTACATAAACCCGTCCATCTTTATAAGCTTTATAAACAACGAAGTGCTTAAATCCTGCATAAGAAATAGGCACAATTGCAGGCTGCCCCTGTTTGACCAAATCGTCGAACTCACCACGATACCCCCCGCTTTCCAAACCTAAAGCAGCCACAAAACGCTTCATATCAAGAAGAGAAAAGCTACGGCGCTCAATGATTCTGTCTGTTTCACCAAATTTGATCAGACCATTCATCACCTGCTCTTCATCTAATTGTGTGCCTACATAACCATTCAGCAAGGTGGTGAGTGCAGCGGAACCGCAGCTATAATCATAAGCTTGGCGTACAATTCCCTGGAACTGCTCGAAAATAGCAGGTTTGACTTCTACCGGTTCACGGTGCATACGCACAAAAGAATCATTTCGTGAATCAAGAACTTCAGTATAGTGAACAGCTCCCTGCGGCTGTTTTTTAATATCCAGAGCTTCTTTGGCAGCGTAATATATCAATGCCGAGCCCAACGCAATCTCTAACATATTTATTAACTTTTCTTATCATCAGCAGAATATGCTTACTTTTATTTTTATAGAGTATTCACTCTACTTCCTTGTAACTAGCAAGATACCTTTTTTTTCAAAAAAAAACAGCATTTTTTTATTTTTCAGATAAATATTTATGCGTAAAAAAAGCGCGTGTAAACACGCGCTTTTTTATGCAATATTAACGACCAGAAATCGTAATAACTGCGCCTTTTGTATATGTGCCAGCAGTTGGCGAATAATAAGTTTGAAGACCTTGGACTTCCATATCACCAATTGAACCTGCGGTGCGGCTACCTAAATGGATGCCTTTAATATATTGGTCTTTTGCCCCCGTATCATTACTTACGATACGGAGATGTGCAGCCTTACCGACCGTGGTAGAAGGGCCAACATAAGCATCATTAAATACGGAGATATTTTGACTAATGGTTAAATCTTTAGAGTTTGCATCAGCCACTTTGATACTCTCGATAAAGATTTCACCCGCTTCTTGAGGAGCTACAGAAACAGTATTACCGCCAACTGTAACCTCGCCAATAGATTTACCTTTTGTCGAGTTATCAAGGATACCTAGGTTTTTGATTTCCAGACCGCCCACCATTGTTGTATTTAACTTGATCATTGCACCTTGAGGAGCAGCACCGACCTGAATATTCGCATCCATTGTACCGGTTACGATTTCCAGGCCACTTAAAATCGCATTATAATTGCTTGTAGAAGCACCACGACGGATAGAAGTCGCACTTGCATCTGGCATAGCATTCGATGCAGCTACACCAATTTCACCAATATTAATCTTTAAACCTGAAACTTGCGCAGCAATATTTAAGAATGCCCCACCATTGGCAGTATTACCCGCATCCGAGTCAATCTGCAAATCAGCCAAGTTCTTAGACGCCAACAGGGAGTCATAGTTTGCACCAATGACGAGACCATGATTTTCATTTACGCTGCCGGCCTTGCCATCACCTTTAATTACAATGGCACCCGCTGTAGCTGTTCCACCCGCAGGGCTAGTATCTAAACCATCATTGTCATGAATAAAAAGTTTATCAATTTCAATTTTTGAAATACCGATCCCGATATTGATACCATCTTGACCCGTTGTGGCGCTAAGAGATGCATCATCCATGGCTTGCATCGCCATCGCATTTGCACTGAAAGCAATTGAAGTCGCTAAAGCTAATTTAGTGAATTTTTTCATTGTTTACTCTCCCAAGAGTACTATTTTTTTTGGTTGTGAATCACTCAGTGTTCAGGTTGTATTTTTTTATTTTCTAACAACCCAAAACATCTTTCCTTGAGTAATTTTGCTCGCCCACTTAACTTAGCGTTGAGGCGGATTTTGATCAACTGTCGTTGGTCGCAATCTACGGCTTACCGACAAACGGTATTTGGCGATTTAAAAGTATTTTTTGTGCTGCTTGATATAAAATAACAGGTCATCTCGAAATCTATTAATTTGCATGACCAAGACCTTGTATCAACGTCCTTTAAAAGTTCTATCTCCTTTGCTTGAAGATATGCTGTCTACATTAAACAGCCTAGATCATCTGGTCTATTTAAATAATGATGGCCAACCTTTTATTGCCTGCTGTGCACGGGAATATTTTATTGTTCAGGCTGAACAAGTGAGGGGATTTAAAAGAATCGGTATTGATCAATATCACCCTCATAATATGAAATTTGATATAAATTTCCTTCATGATCAGCATACAATGACAAATGAAACGAATAGTTTTTCAGGAGGCTATGTCGGTTTTATTGGCTATGATTATGCTGCTCAACAGCAGGTTGATTATCCAAATAAATCCCAGCCTGCTTTATTTTTAGGTCAATTTAACTCTTATATTAAACCGATTGCCGGGGACTGGATATTTTATAGTGATGATCCTCAAGCAGACGAGATGTTTAATTATATTCAGCTCCTTTTAATTCAGCCCTCCCATCTGCCAGAACTTCAACTTAAAAACCTCTGTCAACCACGCTGGAATAAATCTACCTATGATCAGGCATTTCAAAAAATTCAGGATTATATTGTTGCTGGTGACTGTTATCAGATTAACTTAACCCAAGAGTTTGTGGCTCAGGCCGAAGGCTCATTATTAGCAACTGCCTCAAAATTTTGGCAACTGACTGATGCACCGTATTCAGGGTATTTAAAAATTAACGATTTTGAATTATTAAGCTGTTCGCCCGAGCTGTTTATTGATTTTGAAGCGAATCGCAAAATCATCACCAAACCGATCAAAGGCACTATGCCACGCTATAGTGATCCAGTTCAGGATGAACAATCGAAACAAAGATTACAATCTTCAAAAAAGGATATGGCAGAAAATGTCATGATTGTTGACCTGTTACGTAATGATCTGAGTGTTTATGCGGAAACAGGTTCAGTTAAAACACCAAAACTTTTTAATATTGAAAGCTTTAATCAAGTACATCATATGGTGAGCGAGGTGGAAGCAAAATTGAAACCTGAAGTAAACCCTTTTGAGGTACTAATGTCTGCCCTTCCCGGCGGCTCAATTACCGGTGCTCCCAAAATTCGTGCCATGCAGATCATTAAAGAACTAGAAGGTGCTCCGCGCGGTGCCTATTGTGGCTCGATGGGGTATTTTAATCAGGATGGTACAGGCTCCTGGAATATTCTGATTCGCTCCATTCAGAAGTACCAGCAAGATATTTCCTTATGGGCAGGCGGCGGTATTACCATTGCCTCTGATTGTGATGCTGAATATCAGGAATGCTTTGATAAAGTTTCAGCCATGATAGATTTATTAAATACCTGGTATATGCCCAATCTACAAAAAAGCGAATCCTGAGATTCGCTTTTATTAGATTCAAATTTTGTCTCACTCTCCTGTTAGAAAAGACAAGAGTTTGTGTTGATAAAAGGAAGATTAAAAGAGATAGAATCAGGCCAAAATATCATTTTTCAATGTATTGACTAAACGCTGATTTTGCTCATCCGTTCCAATAGTAATCCGTAGATACTGGTTAATCCGCGGTTTATTAAAGTAACGTACAATAATACCTCGTTCACGTAATTCTGCTGCTAATTCACTCGCATCTTTTGTAGGCAAGGTTACAAAAATGAAGTTGGCACTCGATGGTAAAATTTTAAATCCGATTTCAGTTAATTGGGCAATCAGCTGTTCACGACTGGCTATCACCTTCTGATTTTGTGCTTCAAAATAAGCCTGATCTTCAAAAGAGGCTACTGCCGCAGCTATGGCAAAACGATCCATCGGATAAGAGTTAAAACTGTTTTTTACTGCTTCCAGTGCTGCAATTAAGTGTGGCTGTGCAATGGCAAAACCCACACGTAAGCCTGCAAGCGACCGAGATTTCGACGTTGTTTGACAGACCACCAAGTTTTCATATTTCTCCACCAGACTGACGGCAGATTCAGCACCAAAATCCACATAGGCTTCATCAATGACAACCACGGAGTTTGGATTGGCCTGAAGTACTTCTTCAATCGCTGCCAAGCCTAAGGCAATACTAGTTGGCGCATTTGGATTGGTGATGATAATCCCACCATTTGGCTGTTTATAATCATCTACCACAATCTCAAAGTCATCATTTAATGGCAGAGCCTTGGTTTTCACCCTAAAGAATTGACTGTAGACCGGATAGAAACTGTAGGTAATATCCGGGTAAAGCAAGGGCAACTCTTGCACAAAAAATGCTTTAAAAATATGCGCAAGCACTTCATCAGAACCATTACCCACAAAGACATTTTCAACAGCGACATTTTGCTGTTTTGCAATGGCCTGTTTGAGTTCGGCAGCATCTGGATCTGGATATAAACGTAATACATCTGCTGAATTGGCTAACACTTTTTGCACCGCTTCCACCACTTTTGGAGAAGGCGGATATGGGTTTTCATTGGTATTTAATTTTAATAAATTTTGGATTTTGGGCTGCTCCCCTGGTACATAAGGCTCTAGCTCACATACTTCAGGGCTCCAAAAACGCATTTGTTCTGTAGTGATATTTGACATTTTCTTTCTCTTTATACTCAACTTACATCAGGGTAAGCCCTCTCTCTTCAGAAGAGGGTTTGGGAGAGATAAACGCCCAACTGAGAAATTATTTGTATTCTCCCTCATCCTAACCTTCTCCCTGAGGGAGAAGGGGTTTGGTATTGTTTTAGAATGTGGGGAAAACTCGATTATTGATAACGATAGCGTGCTGAACGTGCGTGAGCATCCAGATTTTCTTGCTGTGCCAAGATATCAGCGGTTTTGGCTAGGATTTTCACACCATCTTCAGAGCACATAATCAGGCTGGAACGCTTTTGGAAATCGTAGACACCCAGTGGTGATGAAAAGCGTGCTGTACCTGAGGTTGGCAAGACATGGTTCGGTCCTGCACAGTAGTCCCCAATCGCTTCTGGAGTATAGCGCCCCATAAAGATGGCACCCGCATGGCGAATATCTTCTGCCATTGCCTCAGCTTCATCTAAGCACAGCATTAAATGTTCAGGCGCAACTTGGTTAATCAGCTCAGCACCTTCAGCACGGTCTTTGACTAAAACCAATGCACCACGGTTATCAATTGAAGTTCGTGCAATATCTGCTTTTGGCAGTGCTTCTAAATGTTTTTCAATCCATTCTCCGACTGCATTTAACAATGCTTCATCTGGCGTAATGAAAACGGCTTGTGCCACAGTGTCATGCTCAGCTTGTGACAATAAATCCATTGCCAACCATTCAGCATTATTTTCGCCTTCTGCATAGACTAAAATTTCAGAAGGTCCTGCAATCATGTCAATGCCAACTTGACCAAACACTGCTCGTTTTGCCGCAGCGACAAAACGGTTTCCCGGTCCTGTGATTTTATCAACAGAAGGAATGGTCTCTGTACCATAAGCCAAGGCTGCCACGGCTTGTGCGCCACCAATGGTAAAGACGCGATGTACACCCGCCAAATAGGCTGCTGCAAGGACTAAAGGATTCAGTTCACCATTCGGTGCAGGCACCACCATCACAATTTCAGACACACCCGCAACGTGTGCAGGTATAGCATTCATCAGCACAGAAGATGGATAAGACGCCAGACCACCAGGCACATAAATACCCACACGATCCAGTGGTGTAACTTTTTGACCGAGTGTGTTACCCAAGGCATCAATATAGGTCCAGCCGTCCTGTTTCTGGGCCTGATGAAATTCGCGGATACGGCTCGCAGCCAGCTCCAGCGCCTCACGGACTTCTACAGTTAAACCCTCAAATGCCGCTTTAAGTTGTTCCTGAGTCAGTTCCAGATCTGAAAATTGATGCGCTGGATGTCGATCGAACTGCTGAGTAAGTTTAAGAACATGAGCATCACCATGCTGACGTACGTCTGCAATGATTTGGTCTACGGTTTTTAAAAGTTCAGGATCACTCACTGTTTCAAAAGCCAACAAGTCAGCAAAAGCCTGCTTGAAGTTCTGATCTTGAGTCGATAAACGTCGCATCAATTTACCCACAAGGTTGATATGGAAAAGATTAGTTTACCTTGTTTCCATGTGATTGTGGACAAGATAACATCGGCATTTCAACTTGAACTGATTGGAAATTACTTTTACTCTTGCCAAAATCGGGTACTCAGTGCTGACATCCGGGTGGTCCCAATCATTATCATGCTGGAGCAGCCAATTTAAAGCGCCATGTTGTTCAAGTACAATCGATGAATTTAATCCTGCAGGTGCCTGTTATTGTTTCAGTCTTGCATCGACACATGCCCAGTTATAGCAATAGATTAAATCAGCTTCTCAATCAATGGTAGCCAATCAATATAAGCGACCGATTCTAACTGTAATCTGGAAAAAGACTCCTGTTTGCTTTGTTGCAGCATTTTCACTAGATTCTCCCTTACCTATAAAATATTTTTAAAGCATCTTGCCTCTATCAAGTTGGCCGGTATCAATTTGTCGCGGACTTATCTTGACTTAGGGGTTCTGATCCAAATATAAAAAAACCGCCCTCAAGGGGCGGTTCTTCATGGCATGGAACTAGGCTTTTTTTGCCTGCTCACGTGCTTCAACGGCTTGTTCTAGCTGTGTCAAAATCGGATTCAATAATGTTTGCTTACGCTTAAAACTGGCTTTATTGACAATCAGACGTGATGATACTTTGCAAATCTCCTCCAAAGGCTCCAGGCCGTTGGCACGTAGCGTATTGCCAGTATCCACTACGTCAACAATGTAATCGCCCAAACCGACCAATGGAGCAAGCTCCATTGAACCGTAGAGCTTAATGACGTCCACTTGTTCGCCAAGGCTGGCATAATATTGACGGGTCAGATTTACATATTTGGTGGCAATTTTTAAACGGCCTTTCGGTCGAACCATGCCCACTTTACCCGCAGTCATGAGTTTGCAGTTGGCAATCTTTAAGTCCAAAGGCTCATAGACATTTTGCGCACCATGCTCCATGAGCACATCCTTACCCGCAACCCCAATATCTGCTGCACCATTTTCCACATAAGTCGGTACATCAGAGGCACGTAAAATCAGAATACGTACCTGCTTATGGGTAGTTGGGAAAATCAATTTACGCGATTTATCCGGATCTTCAAGTAAATTAATCCCTGCTGTTTCAAGCAGCGGTAAAGTTTCTTTTAAGATACGGCCCTTGCTTAGTGCTAAAGTTAAACCATGATCAAAATTGCCCATTACGTCAAAGTTTGGATCATCGTTTCTCATTTCGCTCATTCACTTACTCGCTTAATTTGGGCGCCTAGACCTTGTAGTTTTGCTTCGACTTCTTCATAACCGCGATCAATATGATAAATACGGTCAATCAATGTTTCCCCTTCGGCCGCCAATGCTGCTAAAACCAAAGAAAAAGAAGCACGTAAATCTGTCGCCATGACTGGTGCAGCAGATAATTTTTCCACACCTGTGACTACAGCATCATTACCTTCGACCTGAATATTTGCACCCATACGGGCCAATTCAGGTACATGCATGAATCGGTTTTCAAAAATCGTTTCAGAAATGGTGGCAAAACCCTGAGCAATGGCATTCACAGCCATCAATTGTGCTTGCATATCTGTCGGGAATTCTGGATGTGGCAAAGTACGAAAGCTGACGGCTTTTGGACGTTTACCCATCATGTCCAGCTCAATCCAGTCATCACCACGGGTAACTTCTGCACCCATTTCCTCGAATTTTTCCAATACCACTTCCATTAAAACTGGATCAGTATGCGTGGTCTTCACACGGCCCCCAGTGATCGCCGCAGCCGCCAGATAAGAGCCCGTTTCAATACGGTCTGCAACTACCGAATATTCACAGCCGTGCAGGCTTTCAACACCTGTGACAACAAGCGTATCAGTATCTACCCCTTCAATCTTGGCACCCATTTTGATCAGCATTTGCGCAAGATCAGTAATTTCAGGCTCGCGGGCTGCATTACGAATGGTGGTCACGCCTTCGGCTAATACCGCTGCCATCAGGATGTTTTCTGTACCACCCACGGTTACCATATCAAAAACGACTTCACCCCCTTTAAGGCGCCCAGCGACTTTGGCATTGACATAACCAGCTTCAACTTCAATTTCTGCCCCTAAAGCTTCAAGGGCTTTTAAATGCTGGTCGACTGGACGTGAACCAATCGCACAGCCACCCGGTAAAGAAACTTTTGCACTGCCATAGCGCGCCAATAATGGACCCAGCACTAAAATAGAGGCACGCATAGTTTTTACCAGCTCATAAGGTGCAAACTGATTATTTAATGTAGACGTATCTGCAACGACCGTGTCGCCTTCATAGGACATAGTAATACCTAGGCCTGCAATCAGCTTGACCAGCGTCTTTACGTCTTTAAGGCAAGGTACGTTTCTTAATGTAATTGGAGAGTCAGCAAGAATCATTGCTGCCAATAAAGGAAGTGCCGCATTTTTGGCACCAGAAATGCGCACTTCACCTTCGAGCTTGATACCGCCCTGAATTAAAAATTTATCCATTAAATGATTAAGCTCCAAATAAGCTTGCTTTGCGCCATTCTTCTTTTGTCATCGCGCGAATTGTTACTGCGTGAACTGCACCACTGGCAATATGGGCATTGAGAGGAGCATAAACAGCTTGTTGGCGTGCAACTGGACGCTTACCTTCAAATTGATCATCCACAATACGGAGATCAAATTTTCCGCCCTGACCACTCACAGCAACATCCGCCTCGGGGAAAGCGGCTTTTAAAATTTCAGCGAGCTGTTCACTATTCATCACAAGACCTCTTATAAGGCTAAGGGTATAAAACCAGCCATTTTACTATAAATAGAAAAAATAGTTCATTAGTCTATCCATTATACGCATAAAAAAAGAGGCTTTTAAAAAGCCTCCTTCTTATATTGGGCTATTTAGCCCATTAAAACCTGCTGATGCAGGTGCATTTCCCGATAACGATCAATTTGTCGTTTTAATTTTTCTGTCAGCAGTTTAATTGAGGTATACATATCATCCGCATTGGCATGAGCAAAAAACTCAATACCGGGTAAGCGTATAATCGCTTCGGCAATATGATTGCTGCTGCCTTTTTTTGAGCGCTTGTCTATTTGATGATCTTTGGAGAGTTTTACCTGCATACTATTCACCTGATCGAGGTGTTTGGTCATTTGCGAAAACTGATTTTTTATACGCTCTTCAATTGCTGGTGTAATTGATAAATGATGTCCACGAATTGTTATTTGCATAATTCTATCCCTCACCTTCGTTAGGATTAGACGAGTCCCAGAAAATAACCTAATACGCTTATTCAACATATAAAATTGGGAATTAAATTATTTTACTGCGCCTCAAAATAAAATAGATTCATTACACGGTCATAATGAATCTTTAGAATAGTCAAATTTTTAAGCTTAGATCAAGACTTTTCGTTCAGAAGATGACGGGATATGTAACGATTCACGATACTTTGCAACTGTACGACGTGCTACATCAATACCATCTTCTTTTAATAAACTTGCAATGGCATTATCGGATAAAGGTTTACGTACATTTTCTTCTGCAATCAATTTTTTAATTTTAGCGCGAATGGCTGTTGAGGAAGCTTCACCGCCAGAAGTCGTACTGACATGACTTGAAAAGAAATATTTCAGCTCAAACAGACCACGCGGTGTCAGCATAAATTTATTGGTGGTTACACGAGAAACAGTCGATTCATGCAACTCAACTTCTTCCGCAATATCACGCAATACCAGCGGCTTCATGCCCTCTACACCAATTTCCAAAAATGCCTTTTGATGTTCAACAATACAGCAGGCCACTTTCAAGAGTGTTTTATGTCGTTCATCAATACTTTTAATAAAATTCTTTGCCTCCAGCATCTGGTTACGCAGATATTGATTATCCTCACTCTGATCGGCCCGACGGATCATATTGCTATAAAAAGAATTGAGTCTAAGCTTTGGCATTACATCCGGATTTAAAGCCACATGCCAACGACCATTTTTTTTCCTCACGACCACATCCGGAATCTGATAATTGCAGGTTTTATCCTCGAACTCCTGTCCCGGATAAGGTTTAAGTGTCTTAAGCAGATCAAGCGCACAACGCAGTTGATCCTGATTTAAACCGGTCTGTTTAATTAACTTCGGTAATTCATTACTAATGAGCAGCTCATAATGCTGCAATAATTTTATTGCATCCTGTCTACAAGGCGTAGTGACAGCTACACCTTCAAGCTGAATCAGCAGGCATTCTGCCAGATTCCTTGCTCCAACCCCTACTGGATCAAGGCGTTGAATATGTTTCAACACCACCGACACTTCATCTTCTTCAACCACTTCCTCATAATCCATAGAGGCAAGCAATTGTTGTACCGAGGCGGTAATCTCTGCAATGTCTGTATCTAAAAAACCTTTATTATCTAGCGAGTCAACAATACAGTAGGCAATGAGCTGATCAACCTTGGAAAAGTGTAAAAGATTAATCTGCTCAAGCATATGTTCTTGCAAGCTTTGCTGCCTCTGGCGATTATCCTCACGCTCTTCAAAATCCGCTGCGCTGAGACTGGTAGGTTGATGGGTATAAACATCATCCCAATCTGTATCAACTGGTAAATCATCAGGAAGATGATCTGCATTTAACGCATGGGTTAAATCTTGCTGATCCACATCAATCGTTGAGAGATTTTCAGTGATAATTTGCTCTTCAACTTCTTCTAGTAAAGGGTTACTGTCTAGTTGTAATTGTATTTCTTGTTCCAACTCCAGGCTGGATAATTGCAATAAGCGAATCGCTTGTTGAAGCTGCGGAGTTAAGGAGAGCGAGTTTGCAATTTTCAAGCCCACTGATAATTTCATGTACCCTCCTATTATAGAAATCTCATTTTATAAGCAATTTTTATGCCGTTTTATTTGTTATAGCATAGTTTTTATAAATTCCACACTCACCTTCACTTATTTATAGTTTAAAGATGAATACTCTCAACTCCTTTCTTTGCACTCTATTTTTCTCGCAGGACATCCAAACCATTGTTCTTATTTTTCTTTTTATAAAAAAGAAATCCCCCTGCTGATTAGCAGGGGGATTTTGAATAATGAGCTGGCGATGACTTACTCTCACATGGGTAACCCCACACTACCATCAGCGCAAAGAGGTTTCACTTC